>JAPLHX010000195.1 GCA_026389415.1 Coprothermobacterota bacterium
CTTGATCAGCTAAGAAGCAAATCCTAGAGTACAAGATTATCTCTTATTTGGTCGTCTGGCAGGTGGTACCACTTCGCTCGACCCAGAAGCCGCAAATTGTTGATCTCCGTCTCTTTTTGGAACAAAAAAGAAAGGAGTACGCCCGGACCCAAGGGGTCGCTTCGGTAGAATCTAAGGCTTTGAACCCAACGCTCGTGGATGATTGCTTTCTCCATTTCCTCGGCATTGGAAGCTTTCGCGACGAAGCGAAACCTGGCATTTCTCGCCAAGCGGACCCTACCTTGCTGATGGGTGTCAGGATTGGCAAGCAAGAGAAAATCTCCCGGCCCAAGCGCGGAACCACCCGGCAAGAACAATTCGCTCTTCTTCGCCGCTGTAAGCGATGTATGGCAGAGGTAATAGGCGGACCGGGTGTTTAAGAAGTCAATCTCTCGGCAGAGAAACTGACGGAGCGAGCGACCCAGCGAAGAAAAGCGGGACAAGCGACTCACAAGCGTTTGGAAGTACCCTTTTTCCAGCAGAACTTCCAGTTGCAGATTTCCCGAGAGATCTCCCGGCAGCGTTGCCACTGTTTCAGCAAGGGGATGCAACCATAAACGGAGCTTGCTGGACATCGTTTTGAGATCGGAGGAGTGTCGTAGTTCATCCAACTGTCGTTGAGTCAGGAATCCTGTGACCGGGAAGGTTTCTCCCTCCGCTCTTTCCTGCAACCGAGTGCCCAGGAGTTCCTTCAAATTATTCAAGTCAAAACGCAACAAATACAACTCTAACGCGATCGAAATCTGTCCATTGACGAACGAACGGATTTTGGCCAAGGTTTGCAACCAATTCAGGGAAAGAGCATAGTCGAAAGCCGGCAATCCCTGGTGGTTTAAACGGGCTTCCTCCAGGTTCTGGTTGTAGGGAGTATTGCCCAGAATCCGTTCCAATTCATCCAGGCTATGTGCATTGAGCAACTCGCTCCAGTTCTTGGCCTGGAGGAATGTGCTATGCATGCCCTTCAAACGAGCGTTTAGATAACCTAGGTCAACAGTCATCCTGCTATTCCCACAATCGACGCGCGACTTCCACCAGCAATTGCAGCCAGGCTTTGTGTAGACGGTCCTGAGGCGTGTTGGCGATCTCGACTCGCCCCTTTTCCACCAACGCCAATACGCCGGCGTCGATGGTTGGGTCAGCAATGATCTCTCCCTGCAACTCATTTTTCTTCAACCAGGACTCTGCCATGGAAACATCCGCCGGATTTAGCCGCCAATGAATGGAACTTCTATCAACCAAGGTCTCTTGCAGTAATTGCTCCAATGCTGCTGGATATTGCGGATCCGTCCGAAACGCCATCAGTCTTGCAGAAGTCTCCTGCCACACCTTGTCCAACCAGCGTGTCTTCTCCTGCAATAACTCGGTTTGGGTTTCCAGCCTCAACGCATTGCGGGCTTTTTCCAACTCTGTCCGCCCAAACCGAACCGATTTCTGTCCCGCCTCCGCTTTTTCTTTCTCGGACTTGGTTTTGGCTTTCTCCAGGATCTGTCGAACGGATTCGTCTGCTTCCTGCAGGATCTTATCCCGTTCCGCCTGCGCTTCCTGCTCTAGGAAGCTGACCAGCTCGCCGGTCATGCTAACCCATGATCAGGATCAAGAGGGCCACGACGAAGCCGAGGATAATCATGGTTTCCGGGATCGCTTCAAGTACAATCATGATACCGGCTAACTCCGGTTTTTCCGCCAACGCTCCTGCCGCGGCGGCACCGATCTTGGACTGGGCCCAACCGGATGCAATCGCACTCAGTCCGACCGCGAGAGCGGCGCTGATCGGCTTCCAATTGATCGGGGAAAGAGCGGTGTTGACCTCCGTGGTCGGCGTCGTTTCGGCAGCAAACACCATTGGAGCCACCATCAAGAGGAAAACGATCCCAAAAAATGCCACCAAAATCCCTTTCTTCATTCTGTTTCTCCTTTCTTGCTTAGCTTGGTAAGAGGTTTAAAGGGTCTACCAATCAGCTCATGGTAGTGAAACTTGGAAAAAAACTCGACGAAATGCAAACGAGCGGACTGTATGATGGGACTGATGATCCCCAAAATAAAGAATAACAAGTGACAAATCAGTCCGACCGCAAAGGCTAAAATGATGGAAGGAAAGAGGCCTCCAATCGTGTTGGCGGCAAACGCCAGGTAAGCGGCTGAAATCCCAATACCGGCAAGACGAGCGTAGGATAAGATGTTACCCATGGCTGAAAGCGGCTCAATGGCACCCATGATGGGGCCTTTTATTGCGATGATTCCGCCCCACCCAACCAGAAGTAAACCGAGGCCCACGTATAGGGTGATTGGCTTCATGGGACCCGCCAGTAAGCCAATAGCGGAGAATAGAGCCAACAAGAGCCCGGTAATCCAACCGACCATGAATATCGCTTCGAAACCTTCTTTGTACTCCCGTTCGCGGAACGAGAGTACCACTTGGATCAAGAAACCCATGAAAATCTGGAGCAAACCCAGGCCCAGTGTCACCAACAGAAAAATTATGATCCCCTCCTGATTCATCCGATTCAGTAGGAGAGGATGCATATGCAATACCTGTTCCCCGAAGTTGCCAAACAATTCGCCGAAGAAGACCCCGAAAAGAATCGACCATCCAGAACAGAGCAAACCGATAATTGCAATGGAGTGCCATGTTGCTGTTTTGTTGCGAAAAAACAGGATCAAGAAAGAAATCAACAGCAGCACCCCGTAGCCAATATCTCCCAAGACCAAGCCAAAAAAAAGAGGGAAGAAGATGGCCAAAATAGGTGTAGGGTCAATTCGGTCGTAACGAGGTGGCCGGAAAATGGAGAGGAACATTTCGAAAGGACGGAACAGCGGCACATTTTCCAGTTTGATCGGTGCATGGATTTCCTCGTGCGGATCGAGTTTCAGTGGGTGAATGACGACGTCCTGTTCGAATCGATCTTTCAGCTTCCGGACCAGTTGATCCACGTTTTTTTGGGGGACCCAACCCACAATGAAACATGCGTAATGGGAGGCAGAAACGAGAGAGGTCGCTTTCATTCGTTCCATCTCATCGAGGAGCTCGTTCTTTTGTTGGAAGAGGTGCCAACCCTGTTCTCTTCGCAAGGATTCCAACCCGTTACGGACATCTTCGATTTCTCTCGGGATTTGTTGAAGTCGTTCTTGAATCCGTAAAATCGCTTCTCGAGTGGATAGCCCCTCCACGGCAGCGGGAAGCTTCAGTTCAGAAAAACCATGTTGAGTAAGAAGCGATCGGATTTTGGCTTCATCTTGTCTCAAGAAAGCGATTGCATTGACAGTGAGGTTTTCTTCGATCGTATGGAAATGGAATTGCACGCGCTTTTGTGTCGCCTGGTCGAGGTCCTCCTGCAATTTCAAGCGGTTTTTACGGTCAGCAACGGAAGACACGAAGCCAATCGCTTGTAGGTGTGGTGAACCCTCCAACGCGTTCAATAGAGGCAATAGGAAATCCATAGCAACCCCGTATGTTTTTAAGAAATTCAACTCCTCGGTCCGGTCCACCAACTGCGCGCGGTGATCCAGGATCTCCCGTTCCAATTCGTTTAGCGCCATCGGTGGCGGATCACTGGGGACAAGAGGGACGCGACCAAGAATCATCAGGAGAGCTTGGATGCGGTTTAGCTGATTCTCCAGGCGTGGCAATTCCTTACTGATCGTTGTATTCTCGCCAAACGCGGGAAATTCCTGTTCCTGGACCCGATCCACCTGAAACGATCCCTTCCCCTGGAGGAATTCCAGCAGTTCCGGCAATCGGGTTTTCTTGCCAACGAGCAGGAGCTTCCGCATGCGCACGATCATCGGAGCTTGGGCAAAACCTCAGTCATCACAAACTGAATTGTCTGCTCTAGATGGGAGTCTGCTTCCCGGGCAATCTCTTTTCTTTGTTGCTCCCTGGAGACCGTTGCCGTTTCTTTCAATTGAGAAATCTCTGCGGAGAGCCGCTCCTGCGCGTCCTTTTCCAATGAAACGATCTCTTGTCGAACTTGAAGCTGCCAGGTTTCTGCCTCGCGCTCGGCCTGTTCTACGCGGGCTTCCACTTGCTGGCGTACTTCCTGCAGCTCTATCTCCAGTTCTGTTTCTTTTTTGCGGACCGCTTCCAGCGGATTCGTTGCATTCGATTCCATGACGCCGACCCCTTCGACTCTCGACTTCCTACGCGCGCACCTGCAAACTAGCCAGGATTATAATCAAATGTGCTGCCAAAAACAAAGAGAAGGGGGACCCCCCTTCTCTTTGAGTCGATCGAATTTTGCCTGAGGACTATTTAAGGCTCTTGACAGCTTCCTTCAACATCTTGCCAGGAGTGAACTTCGGGACCATCTTGGCCGGAATGATAATGGGCTTCTTGGTCCGAGGATTCACGCCTTTGCGCTGTGCTCTCTTGGCGACGGAGAACGTGCCGAAGTTGACTAGCTGAACTTTCCCTTTCTTCTTCAAGGAATCGTGGATAGTCTTCTCATACGACTTGAGGAAAGCCTCTGTACTTTTCTTCGTTGCGCCCGTGTCCTTGGCAATCTTGTCGATCAATTCTTGCTTGTTCACTGTTGTCACCTCCTGTTCTGTACTCATCCGTTTAGATTGAAAGCGGATGGCGTTAGAAGGATTAACCTTCCATAAACCATATTATAGCGCAAACCCTCTTTAAATCAAGAGAAAAGCCAAAATAATTAAAAAAAGTGAATCTGGGAAAGATTCTAAGTCTCCAGGAATGTGGAATTTGGTTTACAATAATGCTCGCAGCTACTCAACAATCAGGATTTCAGTACCTTCCTCAACCCAATCGTATACGACCTTGCTATCTTCCACGCGGAGTCCCACGCAACCATGACTGCCTGTCCAGCTAGGATCTTTGCCGAAATAGTCCGTCGGTTTCCAATAATTCCCATGAATGGCGTATGTGTGGCCGATGAAGAACAGTACCCAAGGAACATTTTCCACCCGGTATTCCAAGGGGGTTCCGATTTCACCTTCCATGGTGACACGAGAGTATTTTTCCAGCACTTGGTATTGACCAGGCGGAGTATCCATGCCTCGTTGACCGGTGAGAGTAGGGTAGGTTGCGACGATGCGGTCATTCTCAACCAAAGAAAGCGTTTGCTGAGAAAGCGAGATCAATAGTTGTTTGGAGTTGCTTAAAGCGAGCTTGAAAGATTCATTCAACCTGTTGGAATACGCACGTACTGTTTTCCAACTTTCCCCGACACACGTCCAACCTGATACTGAGTATTGGAGCAAATCAGACAGTGAACCTTGCGCGGGCAGGGGTTCCGATAATGCGGTAGAAGAACTGCTGAGAGAAAGTGCCAGCAGAAAGACAAGGCCGAGCCCTAGAATTGGCAGGATTCGTTGCATGTTACTGAGTCTTCGATGATTAGACGAAAATGATCCGCTTGTTGATGAACGAAACAACAGACGAAGATCCAGAACCTCAGGAAAAGATCCTTTTTGCGGGATTCCGTTACGTTAAGCGTCACAGAGAATCAATGGTTGGCTTACGGAAGAATTCTCCGCGCTCCCCAATAATGATCAAGGTAGAAGCCCGCCAGCTCTTCGTAAGAAACGTCCGCTCCCGGCTCCGGAGCATGGATGAAAGTATTGTTACCCGCCCAAATCCCCAAGTGGGAAACACCATACCGGTAGGTATTCTGGAAAAAGATCACATCTCCCGGCTGTAAGTCCGGGAATTCCACAGGGGCCCCATACTGGGAAATAGCCTCTGCACCGTGCGGTAGGGAAACCCCCAGTTCACCAAATAAGTACATCACGTACCCCGAGCAATCGAAACCTTCCTCTGGGGATGCGCCGCCCCATACATACGGTACTCCAAGGTATTTTTCCGCAGTTTTTAATACAACTGAATTGCTTGATTTGTCCGATCCGGAGGGCAAACGTTCGCTGCTCGCCAATAGGGTGGAAATATCTTCTGGTAGTTGATTGATTTGGGGTTCTCCGCCGAGAGCTGCTACTACGGCGTCGGCATTGGTATCACTGAGATATTCACGATAGACCCAGGCTTCCTCGCCGCTCAGTTCAATCCGCGACCAGCTTTCCTTTTCCTCCAGAACGGTAACAAGTGTTCCTCCAGGAAGAATCTCCAGCAGATCAGAATCTGTCCCGGGACCGGTGCGGACATTGAGGGCATCCACAGTCACAAACTTGATCAACGTGGATTCGGTTGGGGGTACGCCGGCGGGATCGATATTTGCTGGGTCCGTTAGGTATTCACTTTTCATCCAGCCCACCTGATCGTGCAAAAGGACCCTGGACCAGCCGTCTTTTTCATCCAAAACGGAGAGGATGGAACCGTAAGATGCTTGGGTGAGGATTTCGGCGTTCAGCTCCGGAAATGCTCTAAGACGAAGAAATTCGGCATCCACTGCCTTACGAACTTTGGCTCGCAAATATTCAGCGGAAACCCAACCCTCCCAATCTCCCGCCTGGACATTAGCCCACCCCTCTTGCTTGCCCAAAACCGTTACTTCCTGATCCTGAAATAAGGAAGTTAAAACCTCGTGAGATGTACCGGGGCCGTCGCGTAAACGCAAACTATCCACTGTTACCCAGTGTGTGGGAGTCCCAGCAGCCATTGCAGGACCTGGCATTGTTACGAAAAGCAGCAATCCAACTAAACTAAAGCCGATTGCCTTCGTCAGCAAGCCGTATCCTCTAATCTTCGGCATCTTGCACCAACCATAAGAGAATATGAGTAAGTTTGTCAATCCGTCCCGTCTGATCGAATAGATCAAACCCATGGACGGCCTCAGAAAATACGGCACAAAACGAACGTTCGATCGAATGCCAGACCTCGCTAGAAATGACCCGCACGAAACGCAAGAGATTTTCGTCGTGGCAAAGCATGGCGCTACCCATTACCCTGATGATTTCCAACTGGAGATCAAGGACATCCCTGCCTCTTGGGCGGTACCCAAAGGACTCTCCATGAATTTCAAAGATCGACGCCTGCCTATGTTGAAACGGGGGCAGCTCCGGCTGTTTTCCCGTAACCATCGGGATTTGACGGACCATTTTCCCGAACTCCACCGCTTACCCCGATCTCTGAAAAGAGACCGGGCCGTGCTCGATGGGGAAATCGTAGCGCTAGGCCAAGACGGTAAACCCAGTTTCCTGCGATTGCAAAAAAGGATTCACCCGGCTGACTCTATCCAAGTTCACCAAGCTCAAGCGTTAGCGCCGCTCGTATTCATCCTGTTCGATATTCTGTGGTGGCAGAGCCAAGACGCGTGACGATCTTGCCATTGGCGGCGCGAGGGAAACTCTTACAGGAAGGACTCAGGTGGGAAGCGCCATTCGTCCGCTCTCCAGTGACCCAAGGAACAGGGGGACAGCTGTATCATGCAGTCCTAGAACAAACGCTAGGGTGAATCGTGGCCAAGCGCAGTCAGAGTAGGTCGTTCGAGGGGCGGAGCAGGTAATGGCTTAAGATCAAGCGAATACGCGAAATAGACTGCATTGTCTGCGGTTTCACTTTTGGCGTGGCCAAGAGCAGATTGAGAGCGTTGATTCTGGGGCTCTATCACGGAAACCATCTCGTTCATATTGGTCAGTACATGCTGCCGCAGGCTGTCCTGTCGAGTGAGGAATGGGTAGATTTACGCATTCGTCTGGAGGGATTTGAGAGACTCTCTTCTCCTTTTGCTCTGAGTCCAAGCATTCCAGGAATTGTTCGCTGGGGTTCACCAGCCCTGGTATGTCGAATCCAATACCGAGGGTGGACCAGCGATAGAAAACTGCGGCAACCTGTGTTTAGGGAACTTCGGCATGATACGGCCACCCAAGAGTGCAGCACGGATCCAATTCTGCTATGATCGCAGTGGAGCAGGCCGGGCGATCGCGGGTCCATTCCCGAGGAAAGTCCGAACTCCGCAGAGCAGGGTGCTGGGTAACACCCAGTGAGGGCGACCTCCAGGAAAGTGCCACAGAAAACACACAGCGGTTAGCCGCAATGGTGAAATGGCGAGGCAAGAGCTCACCGGCAGCCAGGTGACTGGCTGGCCAGGCAAACCCCACCCGGAGCAAGATCAAATAGGAAGGCTGGAAGTGGCTCGCTTCAATGCCTTCGGGTTGATCGCTTGAGGGAGCGGGAAACTGCTTCCCTAAGAGGAATGATCGCCACTTTCCATTGAAAGGACAGAATTCGGCTTATAGGCCTGCTCCACTATCTCTTCTGCGATGTCCTGTTTTTGGTAGACGATAGAGCAGACTTTGACTTCCACCTTAAAAAGGAATAAAATTAAGGTCTATTTTTGCGTTTTATTGGACTGCAAACGGAAAGAGAGGCTCTGTAATTGGATGACGCAGGTATCCAGGGAGAACCTAGCCATAAAAATACCATCTCTTTTTAATTTTGAAAAGCACAAAACATCACTACCCATGCCTGACTTGTTAGAAATCCAGAAACAATCCTACGAAGTGTTTTTGCAAACAGGCTTGGAGGAGATTTTTCAGGAAATCTTCCCGATCAAGGACGCCCAAAACTACCATCTGGAATATAAGGGTTTCGAGATGGAACCACCAAAACTCACGATTCAGGAATGCAAGGACAAAGGTTTCAACTTCTCTGGTGTGCTAAAAATCAAAACCCAATTGTTGCTCAAGCAGACCGGTGAGGTGAAAGAAGGTGTAGTGGTGATCGGCGAGCTTCCACGCATGACCTCCACCGGCAGTTTTATCATCAATGGTACAGAACGAGTGGTGGTCAGCCAGTTGATTCGTTCTCCTGGCGTCTATTATTCCAGAGTCAAGGAGAAATTAACCGGTTTTCGCGGCTATTCTTGCACCGTGATTCCGGATCGCGGCACCTGGTTAGAATTCGAATACGAGGAGAGTGGGCAGATTGCTGTAAAAATCGACAAACGTTCTAAGAAAATTCCCGTCACCCTCCTACTGAAAGCGCTTGGTTTCCCCTCCAATGACCAGCTTGTTTCTGTCTTGAGAGAACCCCAGGAGATTAGCGTTCCTGCTCACAGCGATTCGATCGAGATGCTGTTGGGGCGACCTCTGGCAAATGCTATTGCCGACTTGGCCACCGGGGAAGTCTTAGCCGAAAAAGGGCAGTCATTGTCGAAGGCACTACTGCAAAAAGTGAAGAAAGCGACCGTGGATACCATCGACCTGGTGGAAGAAGTCCTCGATCCAGATCTGCGGTTGACTCTGGAAAAAGACCCTTCCTCCACGCAGGAGGAAGCACAATTGGAGCTATACAAGCGTCTCCATCCGGGAGAACCCCCTACAAAGGAAAGCGCTAGAGCGTTGGTTCGCAACCTTTTCCTCGATCCCAAACGGAATGACTTGGGTCTGGTGGGACGGTACAAGTTCAATAAAAAGCTCTATTTGGAAGATAGCTCGGCCAAGCCCACACTGGAGACTCGGACGATTACCAAAGAGGATGTGTTGCAGATCGTGCGCTACTTCCTCCGCCTGAAACGCAAACAAGCGGTAGTTGACGATATCGACCACTTGGGCAATCGTCGTGTACGGACGGTGGGAGAATTGCTGCAGAACCAGTTGCGGATGGGTTTCGTCCGTATGGAACGCAACATTCGTGACCGGATGACTACCGTGGATCCGGCGGAAGCCGATCCCAAAGCCCTGATCAATCCCCGACCGGTGGTGGCCGCGATCCGGGAATTCTTCGGTAGCAGCCAACTTTCCCAATTCATGGACGAAACCAATCCTTTAGCTGCCCTTACCCACAAGCGCCGTCTTTCCTCTCTTGGGCCGGGCGGACTGAACCGGGAGCGGGCGGGGGTGGAAGTCCGCGATATCCATCACTCACATTACGGACGGGTTTGCCCGATTGAAACACCAGAGGGTCCTAACATCGGACTGATCAACTCGCTAACCACTTACTCCCGTGTCAACGAGTTCGGTTTTATCACAACCCCTTATCGAAAGATCATCGATGGCAAGGTGACGGACGAAATCGTCTACCTGACCGCAGATGAAGAGGAGAAAGACGAACAACGACCCGCCGGTTATCGCATCGCAGAAGCCAACTCCCTCGACGAAAAAGGAAACTGGATCGAGCCGGAGATTCTAGTGCGTCACGGGGAGAAGTTTGAAACGGTACCTGCAAACCAAGTTGACCTGGTGGATATCTGTCCCCGGCAAGTATTCTCTATCTCTGCTTCTCTCATTCCATTTCTGGAACACGACGACCCGATTCGTGCTTTGATGGGATGCAATATGCAGCGACAAGCTGTTCCCCTATTGAAGCCGGATCTGGCAATCGTGGGAACAGGCCTGGAGCGTGGGGTGGCTGTCGATTCCGGCGAGGTGACTTTGGCCGGTTCCGATGGAGAAGTCATTAGCTGCTCCAGCAATTTGATCGTTATAAAAACCAAAAAAGGACTGGAAAAATATACCCTGCTCAAGTTTGGTCGATCCAACCGCGCTACTTGCATCAATCAACGCCCGATCGTGCGCAAGGGAGACAAAGTCAAGAAGGGCCAACCGATCGCCGATGGCGCTGCGACAGCCCGAGGCGAACTAGCCCTTGGCTCCAACGTCCTGGTGGCTTTCCTGCCATGGGCCGGCTACAACTACGAGGATGCCATGGTCATCTCCGAGCGATTGGTACGGGATGATGTCTATACCTCAATCCACATCGAAGAGTACCAAGTCGAGGCGCGTGACACTAAACTAGGTCCAGAAGAGATTACGCGGGAAATCCCTAATGTATCCGAAGAAATGCTGCGCAACTTGGACGAAACGGGCACTGTTCGCATCGGAGCGGAAGTTCGAGCCGGTGACATCCTGGGTGGCAAGGTAACGCCAAAGGGCGAGACCGAGCTGTCACCAGAGGAACGCCTACTACGCGCCATTTTCGGTGAAAAGGCACGGGAAGTGCGTGACACCTCTCTACGCGTACCCCACGGAGAAAAAGGCACGGTGATAGATGTCAAGGTTTTTTCCAAGGAGAACGGAGACGAGCTGCAGGCTGGTGTTTTAAAGAAAATCAAAGTGTACGTGGCTCAAAAAAGGAAAGTGATGGAAGGGGACAAAATGTCCGGCCGTCATGGCAACAAAGGTGTCATTTCCATCATCGTGCCCGAGGCGGACATGCCCTTTCTCCCCGATGGTACTCCACTCGATATCGTATTGAACCCCCTTGGAGTTCCGTCGCGGATGAACGTGGGTCAGATTCTGGAATTGCATTTGGGTTATGCCGGCCGTGCGCTGGGATTGCGGTTTGAAACCCCTGTTTTCAGCGGCGCCGGAGAACCTCAGGTGAAAGCATACCTAAAGAAAGCCAACCTACCCATGAATGGGAAGACGATCCTCTACGACGGTCGCACCGGCGAGCCATTCGATAACCCGGTTGCGGTGGGTGTGATGTACATGATGAAGTTAATCCACTTAGTAGAAGACAAGATCCACGCCCGTTCCATTGGTCCCTACTCCTTGGTGACCCAGCAACCCCTGGGTGGCAAAGCCCAGTTCGGTGGCCAACGTTTTGGTGAAATGGAAGTGTGGGCGCTGGAAGCGTACGGTGCCGCGTCCGTCCTGCAGGAAATGTTGACGGTGAAGTCAGACGACATCACCGGGCGAGTGAAAACCTACGAAGCCATCGTCAAGGGCAAGGATATGCTCTCCTATAGCCTGCCGGAATCCTTCAAGGTCTTAGTGAAGGAAATGCAGGGATTGGGGTTGGATGTGAAACTGATCTCGGAGCAGGAGGGCGAGATTGACCTCAAGGAGAGCGAAGAGGATATCCGTCATAAAGCGGATGAATTGGATCTGATTTTTAAAGTGCAACCGGAGGAGGTCTCGGAGACAATTGAAGACTAGAGAATTCGATGCCATGCAAGTTGGTCTGGCCTCCCCGGAAAGAATCCGCTTGTGGTCGCACGGTGAAGTCAAAAAGGCAGAAACGATCAACTATCGCACCTTAAAGCCCGAACCGGATGGATTATTCTGTGAGCGCATTTTCGGTCCGGAAAAGGATTATGAATGCCACTGTGGCCGTTACAAGCGGATCCGCTACAGAGGTGTGATTTGTGAGCGTTGCGGGGTTGAAGTCACCACTGCCCGCGTGCGACGGGAACGAATGGGACACATCGAGCTGGCTGCTCCCGTGGCCCACGTTTGGTTCCTGCGTGGGATTCCTTCCCGGATTGCCATGCTGTTGGATATCCCCTTGCGCGCCTTGGAGAAGGTGGTCTATTTCGCTTCCTTCATCATCACGGACGCGGGTCATACCCCACTTGCCTATAAGCAAACTCTGACCCCAGAGGAGCACGCCGATTATAGAGAGAAGCACGGCCAGGCATTCAAGGCGATGATTGGTGCGGAGGCCGTGAAGGAATTACTCAACCAGCTGAATCTGGAAAAACTTGCACAAGAACTCAAGGACGAAATCGGACGAGTGGCCGGCCAACGTCGCGTCAAAGCCGTAAAGCGGTTAGAAATCATCGAAGCGTTTCGCAAGTCCGGAAATCGTCCGGAATGGATGATCACGGTAGCGCTGCCAGTGATTCCACCGGATCTGCGCCCCCTTGTTCCATTGGACGGGGGCCGATTTGCCACATCCGATCTCAACGACCTCTATCGCCGGGTGATCAATCGGAACAATCGATTGAAGAAATTAATGGAAGTGAACGCGCCCGACATCATTGTCCGCAACGAGAAACGGATGTTGCAAGAAGCAGTGGATGCTTTGATTGACAATGGGCGCCGGGCTCGACCGATTGTCGGGGCTGGAAATCGTCCATTGCGTTCTCTTTCGGATATGCTGAAGGGAAAACAAGGACGATTTCGTCAGAATCTGCTGGGCAAACGCGTGGACTACTCCGGTCGTTCTGTGATCGTGGTGGGTCCTAAGTTGCACATCGATCAATGCGGCCTTCCCAAAGAGATGGCCTTGGAGATGTTCAAACCTTTCGTGATGAAAAAAATCGTAGAACGGGGCTTCGTCCACAATATCAAGAGCGCCAAACGAATGATCGAACGGCAGCGACCGGAAGTTTGGGAATTGTTGGAGGAAGTGATCAAAGACCACCCCGTCTTGTTGAACCGTGCACCTACCCTCCACCGATTGGGGATTCAAGCTTTTATGCCAATCCTGGTGGAAGGAAAGGCAATCCAAATTCACCCCCTTGTTTGTACAGCATTCAATGCCGACTTCGACGGAGACCAAATGGCGGTACATGTCCCGCTTTCACTTGCTGCCCAAGCCGAGGCCAGAGTATTGATGTTAGCTGCTTATAACCTTCTTTCCCCGGCTAATGGAAAACCGTTGGCTGCCCCACAACGGGATATCATCATCGGTTGTTACTATCTCACTCTGGAACGCAAGGGTGATCTGGGAGAAGGCAAATTCTTTTCTGATTCAGAGGAAGCAATTTACGCATACCAGAACAAAATAATCAGCTTGTTCGCTTTAATCAATGTCAGAATGAAGGGTGAGATGGTGGAGACCACCGTTGGCCGCTTGCTATTCAATCAAACGATCCAGCGCAGCCTTGGCGATGTCAGCGAACCGGTTCCCTTCTATAACAAGGAAATGCCACGGAAAGAATTGCAAACGATGGTGGGGGAGATCTACCGGCACTATGGCGTGACGAAAACGGGAGCCTTGTTGGACGCGCTGAAGGAACTTGGGTTCACAGCATCCACCAACGCCGGGCTATCCGTTGGCATCGATGACTTCAAGGTCCCGCCGGAGAAGTACGAAATCCTCAGACAAGCGGAGGAACAAGTCGCCGGAGTGAAAGACCTGTACCAGCAGGGTTTGTATTCAGAAGATGAACGGTATCTGCAGGTAGTCAACATCTGGTTGAAGGCCACCAATCAGATCGAAGAGAAGGTTCTGGCTCACCTCGAGCGTTTCGACCCCGTGCACATGATGGCCATGTCCGGTGCCCGCGGCGACCCCAAACAAGTCCGACAGATTGTGGGTATGCGCGGGCTGATGGCCGATCCTGCCGGAAAAATCATCGAATTTCCAATCAAGAGCAGCTTGCGCGATGGCCTCACCACGCTGGAATACTTCATTTCCACGCACGGAGCACGCAAGGGTTTGGCCGACACCGCGATCAAAACCGCAGATGCCGGCTATCTAACCCGTCGGTTGGTCGATGTTGCTCAGGAGATGGTCATCCGCGAGGAAGACTGCAGCTATGCCACCATTCGGCCGATAAAAAAAGGTCAATGGGTGGAGAAGACAGTCGGCACCCGGGCAATCGGCAAACAATTGGCGGAAAACGTGTTGGACCCAAAGACCACCAAAACCATCGCGAAACAAGGAGATTTAATAGACAAGGATCTGGCCGATAAGATCGACGCCCTGCAAATCCTTCAGGTGACTGTGCGGAACAAGCTTGACTCCGTGGAAATCGGCGATATCAGCGAAGGCAAGAACGTGGTGGAACCGATGGAAGAACGGATCTTGGGGCGGACTGCAGTGGAGAACATCGTCAATCCAAAGAACAAGAAAATCATCGTCAACGCAGGAGAAGAGATTGACGAGGATGCCGTTGCCAAAATTTCGGCGGCTCGGGATAGCGGGGGAAATCGCCTGATTCCGTCGATACGCGTTCGCTCCGTATTGACCTGCCAGGCCCAGAATTCCGTTTGCGCCAAATGCTATGGCCGTGACTTGGCCATGAGAAGGCCGGTCGCAGTCGGGGAAGCCGTCGGGACGATCGCTGCCCAGTCTATCGGTGAGCCTGGCACTCAGCTTACGCTGCGGACCTTTCACACCGGTGGCATCGCGGAAGAGGACATCACAACAGGTCTTCCTCGCGTGGAAGAACTTTTTGAAGCGCGTCGTCCTCGCGGCCAAGCCTCCGTGTCTGAAGCAGAAGGTATCGTTCATATTGAGGATTTGGCGGAAGACAGAGCGCTGTGGGTGATCGAAGAAGAGAAACCACTTTTGGAAAAGTATCGAGAACCGAACTGGCTTAAAGAAATACCCGAAAGCGATTTACTTGGGTTCCTGCTCTCACTGAAATCGGCCTTCGAAATGAAAGAGAAGAATAGAACACACCCTGTTCATCTTGCCATTGACCGTTATATAGAGCAATACCAAACACAACATCAGACCCAAATCAACCCCCAAAGCTGGTCTGGAATCGAGATCATTGCATTCCGCGGGATTTCCGCCACCTACCGGAAAGATCAGATCCGACGGGTCTTGATCGGCACCTCAGCTTTCTTGCGGGAAAGAGGTGTCTCCTTGCCCTTCGATCTCATTAAAGAAGAAGCACTCCTTTTATCGGTAGCCGTAAGTGGTAAATACCAGGCTGGATTTGTGATCGGTCCCTCCCGCCGATATCGTCTATCTTTCGCTTCCCGCTTGAGAGTGAGTGAGTGCGACCGGATCGCCGCAGGTGACCGCTTGAATGAAGGGCCTTTAAATCCCAGCGATATCCTTCGATTGAAGGGGATCAAGGAAACACAGCAGTACCTGCTGCAGGAAGTGCAGAAGGTCTATAAATCGCAAGGGGTAGATATCAACGATAAGCATATTGAACTGATCATTCGCCAATTGCTGCGCAAGGTCCGGATCAATGATGCGGGTGATACCAGTTTCCTACCGGGTGACTTAGTGAATCATAGTGTTTTTGAGGAAGAGAATCGTCGGGTGATGATCCTTGGCATGCGACCGGCGGATGCCGCGAATACTCTATTGGGAATGACGAAATCTGCCCTGGCTACAGATTCTTTCCTTTCCGCCGCTTCGTTTCAGGAAACAACCCGGGTTTTGACCGATGCCGCCGTAAAAGGCAAAATTGACGGCCTGGTAGGCCTTAAGGAGAATGTGATCATCGGCAGCTTGATTCCCGCAGGAAGTGGATTGCCCATCTATCAAGATGTTGTGATTCGGCAAGAAGCCGAAAATGAAGTGGAGGAAACTCCTCCTGAACTTGACATTTTGCAAACGCAACCGTAAGATACCTTGCTGCTGTTCGAAGGGAGTCGCTTGACTTCTAAATGAACAGTCCTCTCGCGGGTGTATCTTTAGTTGTTGGGATACGACAAACCATCCGAGCGGTAGAACTAAATAAGGTAGGTAGAATATATGTAGCCAATGATGCAGAATCGCGCGTAGTTGAATCACTCATTCAATTATGCAAGGCGAAAGGAGTGGAAGTGATTTTCGTTGATTCAAGGGAGGCTTTGGGAAAAGCCGCCGGAATCGAAAGAGGTGCTAGCGCAATTGCCGTCTTGAGATGATATTCCTGGAATTGGCCACAACCTCCAAGAACACTCGGTCGTGTTGGTTCGTGGAGGTCGTGTGAAGGATTTGCCAGGTATCAAATATCACATCGTTCGTGGTGCATTGGATACAGCCGGCGTGCAAAATCGGCGCAAGAGTCGTTCTCTTTATGGCGCAAAAAGACCCAAGGCCGCGGCTGGCGAGTAATAAAGGAGACCCGGATGCCAAGAAAAGGACCTGTTCCCAAACGAAAATTGCTGCCTGATCCTCGTTACCGCAGTCTTCTGATTGCGGAAACCATTAATCGAATTATGTTGAAGGGCAAAAAAAGCGTAGCCGAAATGATCGTATACGGTGCCCTGGAGGAAGTTGCGCAAAAAACGGGAAAGACCCCGGCGGAAGTGCTGGAGACAGCTATTGACCGCTGCAAACCCCTTTTGGAAGTTCGCCCTCGCCGAATTGGCGGAGCAACCTATCAAATCCCAATCGAAGTTGCACCCGAACGTGGGAAATCGTTAGGTCTGAAGTGGTTGGTGAACGCAGCCCGTACTCGTTCCGGCAAAACCATGCGCGAGCGATTGGTCTCAGAAGTCTCGGAGGCTTTGCAAGGTTTGGGTGGTGCGGTGAAGAAGAGAGACGAATCCCACAAGATGGCGGAGGCGAACAAGGCGTTTGCCTCCTACCGCTGGTAATTCGAGGAGATTGCTTTAGCAAATGGTGGTCAATTCTTGTGCCCTAGAGCAGATCCGTAACATCGGGATTGTGGCCCACATTGATGCGGGAAAAACCACAACCACCGAGCGGATCCTGTTTTATACGGGACGCATCCGTCGTATTGGTGAGGTGGACGATGGAACAACCACCATGGATTGGATGGTACAAGAACGCGAACGAGGGATCACCATTACCTCAGCCGTCACCACATGTTTTTGGAATGATGCCCGAATCAATATTATCGATACTCCTGGCCACGTTGATTTTACCGTTGAGGTGGAGCGATCGCTTCGCGTGCTGGATGGTGCCGTAGTGATTCTCGAAGCGGTAGCTGGGGTCCAACCACAATCCGAAACGGTTTGGCGGCAAGCAGATCGGTATCATGTCCCCCGAATCCTGTTTATCAACAAAATGGACCGAGTTGGAGCTGATTTCTTTCGCGTGGTTCAAATGATGCGCGATCGTCTTGGTGCCCGCCCGCTGATACTACAGCTTCCGATTGGAGCGGAGGACCAATTCCATGGTGTGGTCGACCTGGTCGAAGAAGTGGCCTACCTCTATCAGGATGATTTGGGCCTCTCGTTCGAGAGAACCGCGATACCAAACGAACTCAGCAGTCAGGTCGC
>JAPLHX010000071.1 GCA_026389415.1 Coprothermobacterota bacterium
ACCGCTTGCGTTGGATGGCGGCTGCCCTGCGTCGGGCGGGCTTCCCAGTCGCGCTTTGCCCCCGGATGGATGCCTGGCTGAAAACCCACGCTGCCCTGGTCAGCCCCATTGCCAAACGCTATTGCCTTGGCAGGCGGAGACCCCCGCCGCCTGGCCCGCACGCCGGATGGCCTGCTGCTGATGATTCGGTCGATGCGAGAGCAGTTCCGCGTCCTGCGCGCGCTGCGGATTCCGATCACGCCGCCCCGCCTGGCCGTCGTCCGTTGGATACCGGAGCCTCTGCTACAGCTCATTTTCAAGAGAGTAATGGACACCCGTTGGGCGGAATGGGTGATCGGTCGCCATGCCAACGCCGCTCCATGGGAAATGCGTCGGATTGCCGAAGAGTTGCGGGAGTTGGCTCAGAAAGCCGGGCAGAAAACCCCGGCCAGTGACGCCCTGTTCCAATACAGCGATCCCGCGGCAGCACCGATGGAGAGCGGACGACGCACGATGAGACCGTCCCGAGTCGCTGACCCCGGGTTCCAAAACCCCGTTATGCTGCGGCCGGCGGGGCGTGGCGAGTGGGTACGATCATCACTTCTGTCCGCTCCAGCAGGTTCACGATCCGCTCCTGCAGATGATCGACGATCTCCTGCACTTCCCCCATCGTTTTAGCCGGATCGAACTCCAGGAACAGTTCTACGTAACTGCGTCCGGCCGAACTGCGCGTGCGGATGCCATGCAAGGCCTGGTAGTCCTCGAAATGCTCGGCCAATGCGCGCAGGATCAAAATTTGGGAACGCTCCTCCAGCACCCGGTCGAGCAGGTTCAAGGCGGAGGAACGAAGGGTCTTGGTGGCGGAAAACAGCAAGGTGAAGGCCAGGATCACCGACACCGTGGGATCGATGTAGTAGGTCCACGCTTGCTGGGCAAACGACACCATCAGCGTCAGGGAAACCACCATCAGCGTGTTGGATGTCGTTTGGAAGGCATACAGCCGACGTTGGGCGGTGACGGTGGGAGAATAGGCTTTCCGCTCCAACTGGAGGTTGCGCCAGACGATGTAGCCGTTGATCAAACCGAAGACGGCATTGGATGCCAAGCCGATCCAGATACCAAAACCGATCGCCGGGGCGGGGTGGGCATACTGCCAGACGGCGGTGCCCAGGATCAGCAGAAAGGACAACAGCATCAGGACGGAGATCCCCAGGCTGGAAATGCTCTCCAGTCGGCCGTGCCCGAAGGCATACCCCACCCCCTTGCTTTGCTGAACATGACGGAGGGTCAGCCAGGCCGTCAGAAGCGCGATGAAGCCGATCGCGCTACTAGCGAAGTCGGCCCAGAGGGCCAGCGAATTGGACAGCAGGGCGTATCCCAGCGTGAGGACGACGGCGACCAGGCGGGTGATCAGGGCGCGCCCGGCAATGGTTTCCCGGGAAGCCTCCGTCGGTAATGCCTTCTTTATGCGTGCAGTAGTCTTCATCGCGGCAGGTATCCAGATTCTACACGTTTCCTCGTTTCTTTTCGATCGAGGATCGATTTTTGTACCACTGATAGGCAGCAACGACGTTTCCCTTGATGCATTTTCTCTTTCTTCCTATACTTTCATCAGCAAACCCGCCGGGCCTCTGCTGTAAAGCATGCTCACTTCGGCGGGTCTTTCTTTGGAGGGAGTGCATGAACGACCAGAAACTTGAAAAGTTGCTTGGCCAGACGCCGGTATGTCTCCAACCGAAGCCATCGGCCAAGATGCTGCAAGGTGTGCACCGCACGCACTTACGCGCTGGTTTGTTCCAAACTTGCGGTGCGCACAACGACGATCAGCCGGAGGCAGGAAAAATGCTAAATATAAAGACCTGACCCCACTTTTTCCAACTTGATCTCATCCCTAAATATTGTATTGGATTCGGTAATTGCGGTGCACGTTCACGTTGGCGGGTCCGGAGGGAATTCGATTTCGTTCTGGGCGGATTCCAGCTTTCCTGTATAGTGTGCGATGAGTATCGAGAGCCGGAGGGGCGCGGCCAGGCGTCGTGGGC
>JAPLHX010000247.1 GCA_026389415.1 Coprothermobacterota bacterium
GCCGATCATTTGCGCCGCGAAATTGTTTGCATAATGGATGATGTCGCTTTCATCGATAATGAAGATGATGTCTTGGGCGGCTTCCGCCAACGTCCGATACAGCGATTCACTTTGCTTTAAAATCTCCTCGGCTTGTTCTCGCTCTGCGATTTGTGTCTCTAGATCGATCAGCGGCCGAAGATCTTGAGCAATGAATAGCGTTCCTATCCGATCCCCTGCGGGATCATAAAATGGAGTGATGTGCGCATGAACTGGAATAGAGGTGCCCGCTTTGCTTTGCAGTATTACACGCGAAATTTCTGGGAGTGTATCGACGCGTTGTTGGAGCAAGAATCCCTGTTGTTCCGAAGGTAGAAGCAGATCGAACGATTGATGCAAAAGTTCCTTTTCCCCATATCCTAGCGTCTTCGCCGTCTTCGCGTTGATTTGCAAAATACAATTTTCCGGATTGATTAGAAACAATAGGTCGCTGACTTGGCTGGTAATCCAGGATGCAGTCAATGTCGACGTAAGTTGCATCAAACGGTACCGCGTGATGGCATAGAAAATCCCGCTAGCCCAAACCAACATCAGCACGTCCGGAATTCTGGGAATGAATGTGATGCCTAGATTTGGGAGTACCGTTTCGTTTAAAAGAATCAACCCGAGTCCGATAGCGAGTGTTGTCCCCAAGATCCCGGCTTGTCGCCGCTCCCGCTTTGTTTTGGTCTGCAATCCCCATCGCCGGATCAGAAGAATGCTGGAAGCCAGGCCGATTATATAGTTTGCGGTATTTGCCAATTCCCATGGCAGGGGAAAACTGAAGCTGACGATGGCTCCATACAGAGCAAAGTCGAGGATTGATCGGCCCAGAAGCACAATCCCCGGCAGGTAAAACGGTAGAACCAAAAACCAACGGGATGGTCGGTTCTGTCGAATCAAGGCTACCGAAAACCGGAGCACCAATCCCGGCGCAAAACACCAACCCGGAGCGGATAGGAAATACCAGAAGTCAGCCTCTCGTTGAGTAGGTGACAGCAAAACACATCCAACACAGAAAGCCCACAAGGCTGTAACGAGACAAAGTATGAGAAATACTCGGTTTGCCTGGGCTTTGCGGTCCAGCAGGTGGGCATAGAATCCCAAGCATAAATAGGAAAAGGCGGCAAGAAAATGGAGGGGGATGTAGGGGTTCATGGCCTTGTTGTCTCCGCCGGCGTTGTTCCACGGGTGAACGTTGTGCCCAAGGTCTCCACTGTGAATACCTTACACGCCGCCTCCTCCCAAGGTCAACCGAGAAAACTTAGGAGACCGGTTGAATCAGGATTTCCTCGCTGGAATCTAGATTCGGTTGCTCTGTTCCATCCCACCAATACTGGTAGTAATAATAGTGAAATCCCTTCAATTCCGGCCATTGGCGCCCGCGAACTAGCAAGAAGTGGCGGTTATCCGTGGCGCCGAAATAATTCTCTCCAAAACGGCCAAAAGTGGGGTCTACCGGCAACCATTGCCCATTTGGCAAAAGTATCTCGGCCCAATCGTGTGTCAGATCGCCGTGGGAGAATGAACCCGGAACATAGGTGAAACCCTCTAAAAACCGGGCTGGGATTCCTCGTGCACGACAAAGAGCAACGAACAGATCGGCGAATTCCGTGCAGTCCCCCTCTCCGGAACGAAATGCTTCCAAAGCACCTTTCTCGCTTGGGTTATACCCGTTGTAGTTCAGATAGCTCCCAACAAATTCGTAAATCCGGCGGGCAGCCTGCCGAGGATCATCTTCTGAGCCGGCCAACTCGTTGGCTTTTTCCCGAATCTCGGATGAATCACTTTCTTCCCATTGTTCTGCTGAGTGTACTGCTGGTATAGCACTGATGTCGTATCATAGCCTGTAAAGGAATCGAAGCCT
>JAPLHX010000063.1 GCA_026389415.1 Coprothermobacterota bacterium
TGGTTCCCCCAGCTTTTGACCCTGGCCCCGGCAGCGGACAAACCCTGGCAGTGGTCCTTGCTGGTGGTGGCGCCCACCCTCGGTCAAGCCCGGCGGCTCTCCGGCAAGCGATTGGCTCGGATCCTGGCGGAAGGTCACGCCCGGATCGACCCGGCCCAGTTGCGGCAAGTCTTGCGCCAGCCGGACCTGCCTCAGGCTCCCGGCCTGGAAGAGATCGTGGCGTTGGAATTGGGTCAGTTGGCGGCCCAGATCCAATTGATTCATCGGCAGGGTCTGGCGCTGGAGCAAGCCATCGCCGGTCTGTTGCGGGCGACACCTCGGACGGAGGAAGAGGAGCGGTTGCGGCGCGACATGGTCTTACTCAGCTCGCTGCCCGGAGTGGGCGCGAAGGTCCTCACCTCGGTCGTCACTCGCGCGGCCCTCTCCCTCCACGAGCAAGATTACCACAGCCTGGCGCTCTTGGCCGGGGTCCTTCCCGTCACCCGCCAAAGCGGGGGGAAGAAGGTGGTGGGGATGCGTTACGCCTGTGACCATGTCTTGCGCGATGCTCTCTTCAACGGAGCCTGGGTGGCCTCCTACCGCGACCCGGTCTGGCGGAGCCGCTACGCCCAACTTCGCCAGCGGGGGAAAACGCACGCTTGTGCTTTGCGGATCATCGGTGCCCAACTGTTGCGGGTGGCGATCGCACTGCTGAAAGAGGGGGTGCCGTACGATCGCAGTCGGTTAGAAAGAAGGACGAACTCGAAAGAGCTGAAAGAGCTGGATCAATGGTTGGTGGCTGAACCAATGGGCTTGTCGGCCACCATCGAAAAGGAACCGGTTATGGTTTCAGGAGGTTGACAATTGGTAGGGAGTCTGTCCCCTTTTTGATTCTTTCCACAATGCTGGAATTTGCTTTAGATCTTAACTCCCAATTCGTCACTCGAAACTCGCAAGTCGCAACTATCTTTGCTCGCTCGCCACTCCCTTCGGAAAATACCTCGTCTGCGGGAGTTCAGCAAAATCCTGATCCTGCGTCCAGATTACCGCATCAAATGCACTGGCCGTGGCCATCACGATGCTATACGCCATGGGGAGCTTTTTCTCAAGACTGATTTTTGCAGCTTGGATGGCAATGGTGTCGGTTAGATCTACAACGGTTCCCTGCAGCATCAAAGCAATTGCCTGCACGGCCTTTTCCTCTCCCCGTTCTCTCAGCACAACCTTAAAGACTTCATAGAGACAGATCGTGGGAACAATCAAATTTTCAATATCGGAAAGAGGTACTAAGAACTCCTCGGCATGGGGACCGTCAACCAAGTATTCCAACCAGCCGGAAGAATCCACCACATTCATAACTGGTTAACCTCCCGTTCGACCGAAGCGTCCATTCCCTTTAGGAACCCCCGCATTTCCGTAAGGGTTCGTTCCGGGATGAGCTCAATGCGATCGCCATACGCCATCACTTGGATGTTTTGCCCGGGCCTCAATTGAAACAATGACCGAACTCTCTTCGGAATTACAATCTGGTACTTCGGGGATATTTTCACAATTTCCACCGAAACCTCCTTCGATCCGTGTTTCGTAATACGATAACAGATTCGATCATAAGAGCAAGCGGTTGGATCGGGCATGGAAGACCACGTGATTATAGTCAGTTTTTCTACCTGGTTTGCCAATCTTCAGTTTTCTAGGTTTCAACTTGTCACTCGCAACTCGTAACTGCTTTCCTGTCCCATTTTTAGACCAAGGAATTGGCTCTGGGGGCCGATGAAAAAGTAGCCTGCCCCCTTTTTGGTCCTCCTACACTGTCCTTTTATTTTGTCATCCTGAGGCGTAGCCGAAGGATCTTGCCTTTCGCTGTTGACCTGTGAAGC
>JAPLHX010000237.1 GCA_026389415.1 Coprothermobacterota bacterium
GTTTGTCGGGATCCTCTGGGTGTTCGATCAAATCGGCGCGAAGGGTTTGAATGGTTCCAGCCAGCAGTGCCTGCCGCAAACGCTGAATTGCCTCGCGATGCTGGGGTGCAGCCGGTTCACTTTCCTGCATCCGTTCATAGATTGTCAAGGCCTCTTCTGTGGCTCCTGTGGTTTCCAGAATAGGGGCCAAAGCCTTCCAAGCCTCCATCCGATTCGGATCCTGTTCCACGATCTGACGATAGTGCCCGATCGCTTGCGGCCACTGCGCTTGTCCGCTATAAAGGCCTGCCAACTTCAGACGGGCCGAAAGATCGGAAGGTTCTTCCTGCAGCAATTGCTCATAGCGGGCCATGGCTGCTTCTTGCCGGCCGGTTTGTTCCAGGGCATTTGCCAGTTGGCGCAGCGTGGCACTGTCTATTGCCAGTTGCAGTTTGCGTTCCAACAAAATGATCGCCTCGCCCCACTCTTGTCGATTTAGCCGAAGACCAGCCAGCAAATCCAGGATCTCACCGCGGTCCGGCAGAACAGCCAAGGTTTGGGCGGCCGTTTCCAGGCTGGAAGAAAATGGAGGGCCTTCCTTTTCTGCGAAATCCTTCAGTGCTTTCAGGGCTATTTCGGTTTGGCTTGTCTGCAAATAGAGGCGAATTTGGCTTTGATATGCGGGCCAGAAGGATGGGTTTCGCTGGATGATTTCTTCGAATACAGCCAATGCCTTTTCCGGCAACCCGTTCCATCGATAAAGAGCGCCCAGCAGATACTGGAGCTGAACCTGACCCGGTTGGAGAGTTGTCAGTTCTTCATATAGTTTGAGCGCCTTTTCGGGTTCCACTCCCAGCAGATACAATTCCGCCAACATCTGCTTGGGGGCGAAGAGCTCCGGCGCCACCCGCTGAATTTCTTCCAGTATCGGCACCGCTTCCTGCCGTTTTCCTTCCCGCAACAACGCTTCTGCCCTGCGAATCAACAGTTTGGGGTCGCTTGGTCCCCGGTTTGCCTCCGTGGTCTGCACCGGTTGACCGCATAGCGGACAAAACCGGGTCGATGGTTTCAAAAGTGCATTACAGTTTGCGCAATTCATGGGAAACCTCCTCTGCCCTCCAAGGGCTTGCAACGGATTTGGATGGGACCGTCCGGTTTGCGGCAAGATGCGGCATGGCCGTTATGTCCCGATATACCTGGCCAAGAAACTGCGAGCGGTTACAATCTCAGTGGTACCGCGAACTACCATTCGTCCATCGTAGAACAGTACGAGCTCCATCTCGCCGGTACGAAATCGGAGAAGGTACTCGTTGACGAACACCTCCCCCGAAGGACGGAGTCGTTCAGCCAACTGCAGCAGAGATGGGGGCGCAACCGCCGGATTCCAAATCTGCACGGCGTTTTGACCACAAAGGCGAATCACTTTGGCTACCGATTCTCCCCGCAAGAAAGCAAAATCACCTTCGCAGGCCGGGCATCGATCGATCATTCGCTGCAGCGGAGCCCGCGAGAAGATATTCTTCCAAAGGTCGAACATCACTAGGTCCCGGCTGATATCGGCTGAGCCTACCAGGATCTTGATCGCTTCCGCGCTCTGTATGGCTCCTACGATCAATGGTGCCGAGTTGATGATCCCTGCGGTGTCACAGGTTTGGATACTTTCCCGCGGCGGCAGCTCTGGCTGATAACAACGAAAACAAGGGGTTTGCCCGGGGATGAAATTGGCGGTCATTCCCAGGGAAGCCACGGTACCGCCATAGATCCAGGGAATGCCTAGTTTCAAGGAGACGTCGTTAATTAAAAAACGGGTTTCGAAATTATCGAGCCCATCCAGGATCAGATCCGCGCCCCGGACGAGATCTTCCGCGTTGCTGGGATCGAAGTCGGCGACGATGCCCTCGATCCGGACTTCGGAATTGATGGCTCGCAAACGACGTTGCGCTGCGATGGCCTTGACCAGCACCACAAAGGATTCGCCGAGCTTTTCTTGCCCCTGTGCTCCGATTCCCCAGAAAAGAATTTGGCGGGAATAGCGAGATGTCTCCATAACTTTTATCTTAGGAATAGCAGGCTTGTGCGTCAATTGAAACTGCTGTGCGCAGTTTACGGTGGCGGTACGCTGCGCTATAAATGGAACAGGTCCGATAGAAATGGCCCAAAAAGCACTCGTCGCAATGAGCGGCGGAATCGATAGCGCATTCGCCTGCCTCTTGCTGCAAGAAGGCGGCTATCTGCCGGAGTGCGTTTTCCTGCATCTTTGCGATCACTCCCGATGTTGTACACCGGAGGGGGAAGGCCGCGCTCGTCGCTGGGCCGATCAATGGGGAATTCCCTTCCACCGCCTGGAGGCACACCAGTCATTCCTGCGATTGGTGATCGAAGAGACCATCGATGCCTACCGCAAAGGGTATACTCCCAATCCCTGCACCCTTTGCAATCAATGGATCAAGTTCGGTTTCCTGTTGGATTATGCTAGACAGAAGGGGTTTCGCTACTTGGCTACCGGTCATTATGCCCGGATTGCTAGGGATTCCTCTGGGATCCACCACCTTCTGGCAGCCATGGATCACAGCAAGGATCAGAGTTACATGCTTTATCGTCTACCCCAGGAAGCTCTGGGCAACGTGTTGTTTCCCCTGGGAGATTGGCAAAAGCAGGAGGTGATCCTCCGGATGCAATCGATTTCTCCCTTGTGGCAGGAAGTCCCGGAGAGTCAGGATCTTTGTTTTTTACCTTCAGGGATGACAATGGCTCGTTTCCTGGAGGAAGCCGGCTTATCTAATGACCCAGGACCCATCGTGGATCAAGCGGGAAAGTTTCTAGGTCAGCACCGCGGGCTATTGCACTATACTTTGGGTCAACGAAAACGGATCGGGCTTCCCGGAGGCCCCTTTTTTGTTTTGGAAATGCTCCCCAAGCAAAACACATTGGTCATTGGCCGCCGGGCCGAAGCAACGAGAAGCTGGCTGGTGGCAGAGGATGTCAGTTGGATCGCACCCCGCCTCCCCCCGCAAACTTTTTCCTGCCAGGCCAAGATTCGCTATCAGCAACCCCAGGTTCCGGTACAAGTTCGGTTGTTGGAGAAAAACCGAATCCATGTTGAATTTTTTTCGCCCCAATTTGCCGTGACACCCGGTCAAGACCTGGTTTTGTACCAGGAGCAGGAAGTAAAAGGCGGTGGGGTGATCGCTACATTGGGACCATTGGACGAACCCGATCAATAAATTTATAGAATGCGCGTCCCGTTGGGACTGGGTCTTTCGGGTTGCAGAAGGATCACCTTTCCATCCTCGAGTACCGCGCCTAAAACCAATACCTCGGAGAGGAACCCGGCAATGTTTTTTGGCCCAAAATTGACCACCGCGATCACTTGGTGCCCGACCAGGTCTTCTACCTGATAAAAGTCCCGCAACTGCGCGGAGGACTGTTTGATGCCGGTCTCACCAAAATCGATGGTGAGACGGTATGCAGGATTGCGCGCTCGATGAAAGGCTTCTGCTGCCAAGATCGTACCGATCCGGATCTCCACTCGGAGAAAATCCTGATATTGAATGTTCACAATGCTGTTCCTGTCTCCATACCGATTGAATTCCACTATAGCAAATCGAGCAGCCTTCCGGGTCTGCGCGATCGCTGTAATATAGGGTTGATGTGAACGATTCAGACAGGTAGATTGATGGTAGTTCCACATTCTCTTGGAGTGGAGATGCGATGCGAAAAATCTTGGTAAGTGGATTGGTGGACGGCCAGATGGTGGACTGCTCCTTTGCGATCTACGAACGAAGGATCCTCCAGACAAAAGAAAAGAAGGACTATTTGAGCCTGGAATTGGCGGATCGAAGCGGTACAATCCCGGCCCGGATGTGGGATAACTTGAAAGCAGTCCTTCCCTTTGCGCAGGTGGGAACCGTCGTCCGAGTAATTGGAGTTACGCAGAACTACAATGGGATTCTCCAGATTAAAGTATCGGACTTGCAACCTTTGAACTCTGCCGAATACTGTCAGGATGACTTTTTACCACCTCGTCGGCACTCGCAAGACAGCCAAGTCCAATTGCTGCATAGAAACATTGGCTCTGTGGCAAACCCGTGGTTGTTAACTCTCTTGAACTCGTTTTTTTTAGACCAGGAGTTTCTTCATCGTTTTGCCGATGCGCCGGCAGCCAAGATCTACCACCACGCCTATTTGGGTGGTTTACTGGACCATACGCTGGCGGTGGTCGCGATCTTGGAACGGGTGATAGAGATACACCCGGAACTGGACCGGGCTCTTCTGATTACGGCGGGGTTACTGCATGATGCCGGCAAAGTCGAAACCTATGTTCAGCAGGGGTTCGTGTTCGATTTTACGGATTGTGGCCGTTTATTGGATCATGTTGTCCTGCTCGATCGAAAGGTACAAGTAAAAATCTTGCAGATTTCCGGTTTCCCTCCTGACCTCGCCGTCCGGTTGAGCCATGCCTTGTTGAGCCACCACGGTGAACGGGAAAACGGCTCGCCCGTACTGCCAATGACGGCAGAAGCTGTTGCTTTGTACCATGCGGATAACTTGGATGCCCAAGTGCAGCAATGCACAGAGTTGCTGGAGGGAACCCCATCGGGAGAACGCTGGACGAAATTTCGGCACAATCTGGGGAAGGCCCTTTTTGTGGGGGAACGGGCAGCAACCGATCCAGAACCATCTTCCATCGATTGATTCCCCTAATATCTTTTTCGGAAAAAAACGGGGTTGCCATTGGCTGGGGAGGATGGATTCGAACCACCGTACGCAGATCCAGAGTCTGCAGTCCTGCCGCTAGACGACTCCCCAGACGAGGGATATTCTGTCGAGTCGTTTCAATTTCGTCAAGCGGATCAGGCCTTGACACGTCTTGCAGGAGCCGTGTTTGCGCTCTACAATGATCGAAAAAAGGAGTGAACTGCTTGAATAGAGACCAAGCGATTTGCCTCATCCGTGAACATGTTTCCAATGAGAACCTGCTGAAACATATGTTTGCCACAGAGGCAGTAATGAGAGCGGTCGCCCGCGATAAAGACCAAGACGAAGAACTATGGGGGCTGGCCGGCCTGCTGCATGATTTGGACGCTGAACAAACCACCGCGGAATCGCACGGCCTAAAAAGCGCCGAGATCCTTGCCGAACAAGGCTTGTCCGCAGAAATTGTCCATGCCGTGCGGGCTCATAATGGAGAAAACAATGGGGAAGCCGCGCGGACGCTTCTTGCCCAAGCGCTACTGCCTGTCGATCAAGTCACAGGTCTGATCACGGCTGCTGCTCTTATTCGTCCCGATAAGCTAATGACGCTTACGGCCGATTCAGTTTTGAAACGTTTCAAAGAGAAGCGATTCGCCGCAGGCGTGATTCGGGAGCAAATTTCCCGTTGCCAGGATATCAACTACGATCTCCCTTCCTTCATTAGCCTGGCTTTGCAGGCCATGAAGGACGTCCATGAAGAGCTGGGGCTGTAAGGCCCTGGTCCCAACCAGCATACAGAAGGCGAGGTGAGGCCCGAATCGGTTTGCAAATCCGGTAGGTGAAGGAGGTCAGATTGAAAACGGTATTCTTTCGCCTGGTCAACGTTTTCACAGATCGCGCCTTCAGCGGGAATCCTCTGGTGGTTGTGCCTGACGCGGTCGGCCTTGACGTGGAGGAAATGCAAGCGATTGCACGCGAAATGGGGGTTTCTGAAACAACATTCGTCTTTTCTCCCACGGTCAAAGAGGCAACATACAAGGTTCGCATTTTTACCCCCGCCCAGGAGATCCCTTTTGCCGGGCATCCTTCGCTGGGAACAGCTTTTGTGATGGCGGAACTCGGGCGTTTTCCCCTGGTGGAACCCAGCACAATCATCCAACAAGAGTTGCCGGTGGGTGTATTACCGATTGAATTGGAGATTTCCGGTGGTGAGGTGGTGCGGGTAGTGATGACGCAAAAAGAGACGGAGCTGGGTACGCCTGTAACCGAGATCGACGATTTGACAGAGGCTCTGGGGATAGAATCTCCGGCGATTCACCGTGCCGGATTGCCGATTGAAATCCTTTCCACAGGAGTCCCTCAGCTATTTGTACCGCTTCCCACCCTTGACGCAGTCAGCCAGTTGCGTCCCAAGTTCTTTGAACTGCGGGAAATAGAACGCAAGCTGGGCGTCATCGGTTGCTGTGTATTTTCCCTGTCCACGCATGATCCAACAGCCCTGGCGCATGTTCGCTTTTTTGCCCCCAACCAAAACGTGCGCGAAGACCCGGCCACGGGCAGTGCAGCCGGTGGATTGGGGGCCTACCTGGCGGTCAATAAGCTGTTGCCGAAATCAGGGGAATTTTGGATTGAGCAGGGCGAAGAAATGGGCCGCCCGAGCAAAATCCATGTTCAAGTGACGGTGAACAAAGTCGGACATCCTTACAAGGTGAAAGTCGGTGGATCGGTGATGCCGGCGATGGAAGGC
>JAPLHX010000032.1 GCA_026389415.1 Coprothermobacterota bacterium
CCCAGCACAGCAACGACGCGGCAAGACCGATAAGGAAATAGAAGGTCTGCCCCCGGTTTCTGTCCGCCGATTGCAGAGGCTATCAGGAGAGCAGAGGCCGGGAGAATTGTGGTTGAATCGCAATGACACACCGTCGGACGAGCCGCTGTGCGTTCTTCTTTCGTTCTTTTGCGGTCGCGTCCTGGTCGCAATAGAGATGAGCGTGAGCGTTATTGTCTTGCTCGGGTTCGTGCCGCGCATCAAATCCAAGCTGTCGCGCTTCACCGCAGTTGAAGGAAACCATCCCACCCTTCGGCCTGCCCAGTTTGCCAACAAGCTGTTGCCTGCATTTGTCGACGGTCGTCAACGACGCCACGTTGACCGAGACGCGTGGCGGGTCATCGAATAGGGACGACGAAGGGCGATTCTCTTTGGAAACCCAGAAACTGGGATCCGTGACAAACCGGTACAAGATCTCGCCGGGAGGAACGGGCGGTCCCTTTTGTCCCCCTTGGTCCATCACTCATCCTTCGACAAACCACTCGATCAATTCGGTTACGGTTTCCGTGTCTGCGATCAAGCGGACTTCTTCTTCCTCGATTCCCGCTTCGGAATGCCACTTCAGATAATGGATGATCGCCGGATTCTCAATTTCCAGTTCTAGCGTTTTCGGACCGTCATGCCACTCGAACTGAAGGTTGCCCTTGCGCATCGGCACGACGGCAGGGACCTTCACCCTGGCCTTAATCGATCTGGGCAACGCGGAAATAAGCTCCCGTGCCGCTTCGATGATCTCGGGCTTCACTCGATTCGCTCCTTCGGAGTCCCAGTTTGGCTTCAAGGCTGCAAGGCGATCCAGTTCGCTGTAGATCGTTAGATCAAAGGAGGAAAGACGAGCATAATCTGATGGCGGGCAGTCAGGGGTGGCGAACATCCAGTCGTCATAGCCGCTGGTTGCGCGGCTAGTCGAGGATGGCTCCAGTTCAAGCACTGTTGGGGGCATGGTCGATAGCCGTTCCAAAAAAGTGTTGTGCTAACAGTTTGGACTCTACTCGGTCGTCGAAGAACCGTTCGGCGGCGGCAATGGCTGAATCGCTAGGGGTTCCACGACCTCCCAAATCAACATGAACATTGCACGCCAACTCAATCGAGTTCTCTTTGATCGCGATCTGTAAGTTTACGGTCTCTTGTTCCGCACGTTTGATGCCTACATGAAAAGTACGTTGGACAACCTTGTTGTCCGGCGTCGGGCTTTCGGTTCGAGGAAAGTCTCGAATCGGCTGTGAAAGCGTCGCAAACTCCGAGGAATCCGCTTGGTAGTGAGTGTTATTGCCCAGGGCAAAAAGTGGTGTGTGGGGAAGAATCCGCAAGATGTCTGCAATCGCCTTCCCACAGTCAACTTGGGGATCCTGCGTCTCAATCGTCAGCCGATCCGGAGCGACATTCCATATAATCTTGGCTTTTTCGAAGCGGAAACGAAAGCCCGGCCGCGCCAGGTTCGTCTCAAACCCCACTTCAATCGGGTCATCAATGAACTTGTTTTTGATTAGCCATTGAGGGTGGAGAATGTACATATTGAATGTACCAACCACCACGCAACTGGCCTTGTCAAAACGGAACGCCACGGTTGTCCTTAGACTGGTCTGTTGAAACGTGGGCGAGGTTGCCGGGTCCTTACGCAGAAAGGTCTTCCAGCGTTCGATCCTGTTAGTCTAGGCAGGACTATAATGATTGTCCAGCCCCTGCGTCAACGGCAGCCCATACCAGAGGCTCACTGACTAAACGGTTGGCACCCCTAGCAGCGATAGCTTTTTACTGGGTGCAGTGGCCAATTGTAAGCGCAACTCCTTCCCAGTGCCCCCCTTACGGTGAATGCTGTGTGACCATGTAGGGAGCCATCGGTGTCAGAGTTTCAATATTTCTACAGTAAGACTTCGGCCCCTCTCCCGCTTGCGGGAGAGGGAAATAATTCTTGGACAGCCGCTAATGAACTCTTTGTCCGGGTTTTGCGCCCGCGTCGGGGGCCAGCAGGTAGATTTCGCCGCCTCCGCCGCCGGCGGCCACGATCATCCCTTCGCTTAGCCCAAACTTCATCTTGCGCGGGGCGAGGTTTGCGGCACAGATGACCAACCGGCCGACGAGGTCTTCCGGCTTGTAGACGCC
>JAPLHX010000297.1 GCA_026389415.1 Coprothermobacterota bacterium
AACAGTTGGGTGCACCAGAACGACCGCGCCGGCGCCACCCAGAAAGCGATAGACTTGGTGAAGGCGGCGGTGTTCAAGGCCGCCGACCTGACTCCGCTCTCGGTGCAACTGCTGCCGATCACCCGGCGGGGGTTGGTAATCGGGGGCGGGATCACCGGGATGACGGCCGCGCTGGCCCTGGCCTACCAGGGTTTCGAAACGGTATTGGTGGAGCGCGAACCGGAGCTGGGCGGAAACGCCCGCTTGATCCATTGGATGGTGGAAGGCCAATCGGTGGACGCTTTCCTGGCCGACCTGATCAGCAAGGTGCGCGGCCACCCCCGGCTGCGGACGAAGACCGGCGTCCGGATCGAGACCATCGAAGGCTATGTCGGCAGCTACAAGACCACCCTCTCCGACGGGGAGCAGATCGAGCACGGCGTGGTGGTGGTGGCCACCGGAGCGGTGGAAACACCGACTACAGCCTACCTCTACGGGCAGCACCCGCAGGTGATCACCCAGCGCGAGCTGGAAGAGCGGCTGTTTACGGGCGACATCGGCCGGCCAAAGAGCGCGGTCTTCATCCAGTGCGTAGAGTCGCGCGACCAGACCCACCCCTACTGCTCCCGCATCTGCTGCCAGGAAGCGATCAAAAATAGTATCCGTCTGAAGGAGGGTTCTCCCCAAACCGAAGTCTATGTCCTCTATCGCGACATGCGGGCTTACGGCATGCGCGAGTTGTCTTACCAGCGAACGCGCGAACTGGGGGTGATCTTCCTCCCCTACGACCCGGAGCGAAAACCGGAAGTGACCGCCAACGGCCGCTTGACAGTGTGCGCGTACGACCGGGTCCTCCACCGCGACCTCATTTTCCACCCGGACCTGCTGGTGCTGAGCACAGGGATCAGCCCGCAGGCCGACAACGAGACCCTGGCCAAACTGCTGAAGGTGCCACTGACCCAAGACCGTTTCTTCCTGGAGGCCCACGTCAAGTTACGTCCGGTGGAATTTGCCACCGACGGGGTGTTCCTGGCCGGCATGGCTCACTCCCCCCGCTCAATCGAGGAATCGATCGTTCAGGCCCAGGCGGCGGCCGGGCGGGCGGCAGTGATTTTGGCCAAGGAGGGAATTGAGGCCGGCGGCAAAGTGGCGACGGTGATCGAGCGCAACTGCGTCGGTTGTGGTGTCTGCGAGTTGGTCTGCGCCTACAACGCGGTAGAGGTAGTGGAGAAGAAGGTGCTGGGGCAGATGAAACGGGTGGCCGAAGTCAACACCACGCTTTGCAAGGGTTGCGGCGCCTGTTCGGGCGGCTGCCGCTCCAACGCCATCGACCTGGAGGGCTTCACCAACGAGGAGATCGTTGACGCGGTGGAAGCCATGCTCCAGCCGATATAAGGAGAGCGCATGGAAGGGTTCGAACCGAAAGTAGTCAGCTTCGTCTGTAACTGGTGCTCCTACGCCGGGGCCGATCTGGCCGGCGTCTCCCGCTTCCAGTATCCGCCGTTTCCGGCTGCCACCCGGGCGATTGCCACTACCAGAGCGGCAACTACTATGCCCGCCGTCGGCTGGAGGTATTCAAGCGGCTGCTCGACTTCGTGGGAGTGCCATCCGGGCGGACCACCTTCGCCTGGGTATCGGCCAGCGAGGGAGCCCAGTTCGCCGCTCTGGCCACAGAGGTAGCCAGGTTAGCCAAGGAGGCCGGCCCGAACGCTGAGCTGGTCCGCGAGCGGCAAGATCTGGAGGACTACCTGCATGACACCCAATGCGGAGATCGCCTGCGCCCTCCGTGCGGCAGCCACGGCAGCTGTCGAGCGGGGGGCGGAAATGGTGATCGGCTACCAGCGCGCCGCAGACGGCCTGCTGCGCCCGGCGGTGTTGGACGATCCCGGCCAGGTGGAGCGCCTGGACTGGGACCAGACCTGCGCCCAGAACCTCGCCAATTTACTGCGCAGATTTTGTGAGCGGAAGGTGGCGGTGGTGGCCAACGGCTGCACCGGCCGCTCGATCGCTATTCTGCTGGTGGAAACCCAGCTCCGGCGGGAACGGCTGGAGATCATCGGCGTCCCCTGCCGGGGCACAATCGACGCCCACAAGGTGGAGCGCGCGTTTGGCCCGTTCGCCATGGTCTCGCCAACAAATGGCGGATTGCGGATCCGCACGCGCGCGGGGGAGAAGGAACTCCCATTGGAGGACGCCCTGCACGAGAGCTGTCGCAGTTGCCGCCACCCGGAGTCCCCGATCGCCGACATCCGCGTGGAAGGGGAAGCTCGCCCACCGGCCGGCGACCCGCTGGGCGAGCGGATCCGGGCTTGGGAGGAGAAGCCGGCGGCAGAGCGACTGGCTTACTTCCGCCACCAGATGGAGAAGTGCATCCGCTGCTACGCCTGCCGCCAGGCCTGCCCGATGTGCTATTGCGAGACCTGCTTCGTGGACGTCAACTCCCCTCGCTGGCTGGGAACCGCGCCCACCTTCACCGACAACGCCATCTGGAACACCACCCGCGTCTACCACCTGGCCGGGCGCTGCAGCGAGTGCGGTGCCTGCGACCGAGCCTGCCCGCAGGGAGTGGACCTGATGTTCCTGGTGGGGAAGATGAACCGCGAGGTGCGGGCACTTTACGGCTCCGAGGCCGGTCTGACTGTCGATGATAAACCCGCCTTCACCACCTTCCGGCCGGACGACCCCGACTTCTTCTGGGGGACGGAAGGGCATGCCAAGGCGGACAAGCAGCCTGGGAGCGCGCGATGAACCTCTATTCCTTCAGCCCAGACCGATTCGAGCAGATCCTGCGGGAGATCGCACAGGTCATGCTGCCGCAAGCTGTTACTGTCTATCTGCCCCAGGAAGTGGACGGAGAAGTCCGCTTTCGGCCGTGGGATCTGGTCACGCTCGACACCCGTTTCCCGCGCCCGGCGCGGCCGGCGAAGGAATTCTTCCTGCCGCCGGCGGAGACTCTCCTTTATTTCCGCCGCGATGGATCTGCCCAGAAAGAGGTGTTCGATACAGAGCGGCGGATCCTGGTCGGTGTCCGACCGTGCGACGCCAAGACCGTCCAGCTCTTGGACCGCGTCTTCCTGGCCGATCCCTCAGACCCCTACTACCGCGCCCGGCGGGAAACTACCCTCATCCTCGCTTTTGCCTGCCCCCAGCCGGAGATGAACTGCTTTTGCCGCGAGCTGGGTGACGGCCCCGACCGCTTAAACGGCGCGGACGGGCTGCTCTTCGACCGGGGGGATCGGCTGGAGTTGCTGGCGGTGACACCGGCGCTGGACGAACTGTTCCGTCCCCACGAGCATCCCGCGCGGGAGATAGCGAGCGCCCAGGAACTGCGGGCACCAGAGCAGGAAGCGGAATGGCTGCCGCTGGCCGAGCTGTTTGAGCGGTTGCCGGGGCTGATCCCGGATAGCCGGCTTTGGAGCCGGATCGAATCCACCTGCGTCGGTTGCGGCGCCTGCAGCTATCTCTGCCCGACCTGCCATTGCTTCGACATCAGCGACCAGGTCTATGGCCGGGTGGGCAAGCGCCTGCGCACCTACGACACCTGCATGTTCCCGGCCTACACGCTGGAGGCCAGTGGCCACAATCCGCGCTCCTCCGGCCTGGAGCGCTGGCGCCAGCGCCTGATGCACAAGTTCCGCTACACTCCCGAGCTCACTGGCGAGGTCGGCTGCACCGGTTGCGGCCGCTGCATCGACTGCTGTCCGTCCAAGATCGATATCCGGGAGGTGATCCGCAATGCCGCCGGCACCCGCTAATCCCTACCTCCCGGTCCCGGTGCGGGTGGAGTCGGCCGTCTTTGAAAGTGAGGACCGCTCGCTGAAGACGCTCTCCCTCTCCTTCCTCGACCCCTCTGGGCGGTTTGATTTCCTCCCCGGTCAGTTCGTCGAGTTCTCCGTCCCGGGAAAGGGCGAAAGCCCGTTCGGCATTGCCTCCAGTCCTACCGAGGAACTGCTGAGGGTGACGGTGAACAAGGCCGGAACGGTGACGCGGGCGATCCACAACCTGGACCGGGGCGACAGGGTCGGCCTGCGCGGTCCGTTTGGCAACTGGTACCCGATCGATCTGTTTCGCGGGGCAAACTTGGCCATCATTTCCGGCGGCTTCGCCTTCACCACCCTGGCTTCACTGCTGGATTACGTGCTGGAGAAGCATTCAGACGAGGTCGGCCGGATCGACCTGATCTATGGCGCCCGCACGCCGGGAATGCTCCTCTACAAGGAGAAGCTGACCGCCTGGCAGGCCAACCCGCGCTTGCGCTGTTGGATCACCGTCGACCGCGAGACGCCGGGCTGGCAGGGGTTGGTCGGCTTCGTGCCGGACGTGGTAGCCCGAGCCGAGATCTCCCCCGACAATACCTACGCCGTGGTCTGTGGCCCACCAATCATGATCAAGCTGACCCTACCCAGACTGCTGGAGAAGGGGTTCCCCCGCGACCGGATCTATACCTCGCTGGAGCGGAGGATGAAATGCGGTATCGGCAAGTGTGGCCGCTGCAACATCGGACCGAAGTACGTCTGCAAGGACGGTCCCGTCTTCTCCTATGCCGAGCTGGAGGGCTTGCCGGAAGAGTACTAGGCAGGTCGGGCTCTCGATGACGCAATCCAAAAATGAAGGCAAAACCGTTCGTTTCATCACCTGGGATGCAGCCCAGATCCAGGAACGATCCGCTCATTTGCGTTCGCTGGGGTTTGCCGTCGATGCCTCGCCGATCAGCGCGGATGCCCTGCGGGAGATGCGCCGGAATCCTCCTGCTGTCTTCGTGATCGACCTGAGTCGTCAACCATCAGGGGGGCGGGACATCGCCATCAACCTTCGCCTCTTCAAGACGACGCGGCTGGTCCCACTTTTGTTCATCGAAGGGGAGCCTGATAAAACGGGGCAAATTCGCGCCCTCCTGCCTGACGCTCACTTTACATCCTGGGCTCTGATCGCACCCGCAATGCGTACCGCGTTGGCCCATCCGCCGTCCAATCCCACAATTCCCTCGTCAGGGATGGCTGCATACGCCAGCGTCTCGTTGGCCAAGAAGCTTGGTATCAAACCGGAAGGGGTGGTCGCCTTAGTTGATGCTCCTCCAGGTTTTACCAAGAAGCTGGAGCCGCTGCCTGTGGGTACCAAGGTGGTGGGAAACGCCACGGATTCCGCGGGTCTGACCCTCTGGTTTGTGCGGTCGGAGCGGGAGCTGCGGGATCAGATCCGGCGGATGGTCCCTCTCGCTCGTGGCGGTAGTCTGTGGATTGCATGGCAAAAAAAGGCGTCCGCCGATGCGGCGGGTCTCACGCAGGCATTGGTGCGAACCATCGCCATCAGTGCCGGGTTGGTGGATTTCAAGATCTGCTCGCTGGATGACACCTGGTCGGGCTTGCGCTTCTCGTTGGCCAGGAACCAGACCACCTGAGGAACGGAACGCCGGCCTAATACTGCTGTTGTCCGGCTAGCGGCCGTGGGCGCAACTTCTGCTCGATCAACCCAAAACCGATGCCTGCAATGCCGATCCGCCTCGACGAATAAAACCGGGCGATGGGTTAAGATATCGGCTTCATCGCTCGCACTTGGATACTGGTCGCGAAAACTTCAGCCTGGCCGGATTGCGCAAACCGTTCGAATTCTGCCAATTCCTCGGCGGTCTGCGGGTGAGAGGGTTTCCGTTCTTGCGAGCCACATTGGCAATTGGAGGCTTCCGGCCTCTCCATGCCAACCGGTCGTTCCGACACAAGTTCGATCTGCCCAAAACCGGCGTCACGGATCATGGCCAGATAATCCTCTTTCCGGCTGGCGCCGGCGATGCAGGCTACATAAGCTTCCACATCGTGCTTGATCGTCTCCGGCAAGTCCTTCAGCAAAACAATATCGGAGACGACCATTCGTCCGCCCGGCTTGAGCACCCGGTACGCTTCGGCGAAGACCCTTGGCTTTTCCGGTGAGAGGTTGATCACACAATTGGAGAGAATCGCATCCACCGAACCGTCTGCTACAGGCAGATTCTCGATTTCTCCCAGCCGGAACTCGACGTTGGCATAGTGGTGCTTAGCCGCGTTTTCCCGGGCACGATCGAGCATCTCCGCTGTCATGTCGACACCGATCACTCGCCCGGTTTCTCCCACCTCCTTGGCGGCCAGAAAGCAATCGATGCCGGCCCCCGCGCCCAGATCCAGGACCGTTTCCCCTTTTTGTAGCGATGCCAGGGCGGTGGGATTGCCGCAGCCAAGGCCCAGGAAGGCTTCCTCGGGAATGGCGGCCAATTGCTCGTCAGTGTACCCCATGTTCTGGTTGGCAGCCGTTTCCAGATTTGATGTTCCACAGCCGGGAGTTGATTCGCAACAGGTTGCATTTTCGCCTGCAAGAGATTGCTGTTTCTGGGTTCCGGAGGTCGGAGCCGTTTCGCAGCAAGGCGCTCGATGTCGAGCTATCGCACCGTAGGTCTTACGAACTTCGTTCCTGATCTTATCCTTCTCCATTATTTTTGCTCCCCTTTCGCTCCGCCGAATACGCCCTTCATCAGCGGTTCCAACTGGTTCTTGAGCATCGGGGCCAATTCATCGGCCCGGGTCAGCGTCAGACAGACGACCTTGCCTTCTCTTTGCCAGGTGCTGACTGCCAGTTTGTCCCCGGCTGCGAAACCGGCCTGCTCTCGCAACTCTTTGGGCAGGACCATTTGACCCTTTGCGTCCAGGCTGACGATCGCCACAATCCGACAGCATTCCTGGCTGCAACATCCAGTCTCGGAAGTAGGCGTTGTTTTCGATTTCAAAGAATCCACCTTTTTCAGCAAATTTTGAATATTATGATATTTAGGATTTTTCTCTTTGTCAAGTGCCTCGGGGTTCTGTAAATTCTTAGTCGATGAACAGGTCCCCGGAGGTTGCCAAAAGAAAAGAGACCTTGAGCAGAGAAGATCCGCCAGCTATCTTACATCCAGGGAACTGCTTGAGATACAGTTGCGGAGGGGCACCAGAAGAAAGCGCCTACTAAGGTGAGACAGTAGCCGATTGGGATCGGGAGATTTAATGCTTCTTGCAAGATTGGTATGATAAGTAAAATACACTCAGGAGGAATACACTAAGGAGGAATTAATGCACTATTCGAAAGTTTTCAGGGTGATCCCTCTTTTTCTAGTTGCTGTCCTGGTGATCTCCTTCGCGAGCCCATCTCTGACTCTTGCAACTCCATTTGGCGCTCCTTTGCAAATCTCTTTTCTTTTAGGGGGATCCCTGACAACCTGGGAAGGCTGGTTTGTTGACCCTTGCAACCCTACCAATTTGACTATCTTAAAAAAAGACGGCGTTACCCAAGCGACGATACCGGCCACAGACCTGCGCAAGATCGATGCCACCGCCACAGCAAGGGCTGGTATGGAAGGACCTTTCAATAATCCCTCCGCGATGTTCTATGTGCCCTTCGCCCCAAGCGGGATGAGCCATGACCTGCTGGGCGAACGCGGGGTACTAAATTTTACTGTCCCAAACCCGCGTCCTTTTGATAACAGCGGGCCCTACACCACCGTTGCGGACACCCTAAGCGGTCCCAGTCTGAGTCCAGCGGTTTTCGCTTCAGCAGGTTGGTACTATATTGTCTCCCTGCCTCACTCATATTCAGGGGAAACCGCGGACGGCACTTTCAGTCTTCACATGGCTTTTGACCCTTCTACCCCCCTCCCTACCTCACCGACACCTACCACCGCGCCGATCACCGCAGGGGCCATTGACCTGGTCTTTTGCATCGACACCACCGGCTCGATGGATGACGACATCCAGCAAGTGAAAGACCAGGCGGCGATGATCATCAATACCCTGGCAGCAGAGACTTCGGATTTCCGGATCGGCTTGGTCGGTTTTCGCGACTTCGGATCGGATCCACCGGACGACCCCATCTTCCAGGACTATCCCTTCACCAGCGATGTGAACGCGATCATCGCCAACATCAACTCCTTGACCGCGGATGGGGGAGGCGATGATCCGGAAGCTGTTTATGAAGCCCTATTACGCGCCATGGACAATGTCACGCTGGGTCCTTGGCGGAATGGT
>JAPLHX010000264.1 GCA_026389415.1 Coprothermobacterota bacterium
GACGCAGAAATGGTGGCTCGCGGCCTGGAAGCCGGATGGGCCGGTGCGGTGCTGAAAACCACCTCCGTGGAGTCGGAGACGGTGGAGCTGGTCTATCCGCAAATGGGTGGAATCGAATGGAACGGGCAGAAGCTGCACGGGATGATCAACATTGACCTCATCTCCCAGCGGCACATCGACCAGGTCGAAAAGGATGTGGCCGCACTGAAAAAGGCTTTCCCCCAAAAAGTGATCTTGGCTTCGATCATGGGTTCCCGGAAAGAGCACTGGCAGGAATTGGTCGGCCGGCTGGAAGCAGCCGGTGTGGACATGATCGAGTGTTCCTTCTCCTGTCCGCATGGAATGCCCGAGCGGGGGATGGGGTCCACCATCGGCCAGAACCCGGAGTTGACCGAACGCACCGCTCGATGGGTGAAAGAGGCCGCAAAGCGGGTACCGGTGGTGATCAAGTTGACCCCGAATGTGACGGATATCCTGCCGATGGCTCAGGCAGTAAAAGACTCCGGTGCGGATGCCGTGGCGGCCATTAATAGTGTATTGGGCCTGATCGGTATCGATTTGGATACCTATTCACCCCTGCCCTCCGTGGACGGGATGGGTATTTATGGGGGCTTCACGGGTCCTGCGATCAAACCGATTGCCCTTCACTGTGTCTCCAAGATCGCCAAGAACATCGATATTCCTGTAGCTGCCGTGGGTGGCATCAACAGTTGGCGGGATGCAGCGGAGTTTTTATTGGTGGGAGCTCGCAACCTTCAACTCTGTACAGCTCCCATGCATTATGGCTTTCGCATCATCGACGACCTGTTGGATGGTTTGAGCCGCTACCTGGAAACGAAAGGATTGACCCGCGTGGAGGACCTGGTGGGGCTGGCTCTACCAAAACTGACCACCTACGAACACCTCTCCCGCGCGCACAAGGTAAAAAGAGTGATCGATCAGGAAGCGTGCATCCGCTGCGATCTCTGTTACATCGCCTGCCGCGATGGAGGACATATGGCGATCCAACTGGATGCCGAGCGGCTGCCCAAGACGGACGAAGACAAGTGCGTCGGTTGTGCGCTTTGCCCGCTGGTCTGTCCGGTGCAGGCTATTTCCATGCAGCGCATCGCCGCATGAAAATCCGCATGCAAGCTTTGGCCGGGCTTTCCCCACAGGAGCAATCGGTGGAGCTGGAACTCCCGGAGAAGTCCACCATCCAGGACGCGGTACGGCTGCTGCCGATCAAAGATTTTCCCCAATTGATCTATTTGGTGAACAACGTGCGAGCCGGCAGCCGGCAGGAATTGCACGAGGGGGATTCCTTGCTGCTCGTCCCCCCCATCGCTGGAGGGTAAGATTGCTACAACCGTTCTCCTATACCTGCCCGAAGGACACGGAGGAAGCCTTGGTCCTGCTGAACAACGCAGGAGCACGGCCGATTGCCGGAGGCACGGATCTTGTTATCCAGCTCCGGGCCAAGAGATTGCCGTCCAATCCGCTGGTGGTGGACCTCTCGCATTTAGACGAGCTGCATTTCCTGGCCGAGACCGAGAATCAGCTGAAATTGGGCCCGCTCCTGACCCACCAGGAATTGGCGGATTCTCCCCAAATCCAGCAAGGGGCCCCCTTGCTGGCTCAAGCCTGCCGCCGGGTAGGCACTCCCCAAATTCGTGAACGCGGAACCTTGGGGGGGAACATTGTGCATGCCTCACCGGCAGCGGATACCTTACCGCCTCTACTGGTTCATGATGCGTTCTTTACCCTGCAATCCGCCTACGGCACGCGGTCTCTGGCTGCGAACTCCTTTTTTCGAGCTCCATACCAGACGGAGATCTCAAGCGCTGAATTGCTGGTCCAGGTTTCGCTGCAGAAACTCTTCGGATTCGGTTTTGGCTACCAGCGTTTGATCCGGCGTCAAGCCGTAGGGATCGCCCGATTGATCGTCGCCGGCGCTCTTCTGCTGGAGGCCGGCCGGATCAGGGAAGCCCGCATCGCCTGCGGCGCGGCCGCTCCTACAGTATTCCGCGCTCACCAAGCCGAGTCCTGGCTTGCCGGGAAGAAGTGCGGCGCAGAAATCTTCCGCAAGGCAGGAGAGCTGGTCAGCGCAGAGATGATCGAACGCTCTGGTGTTCGCTGGTCTACTCCCTACAAACAACCGGTTTTAGCCACTCTGGTGAAGCGCGCACTGGACCAAGCTGCCGCGATCGCGAATGGATAAGATCCGGTTGCATCTTACTGTAAACGAAACCACTGTTGAGGTGGAAACCACCCCCAACCGCAGATTGCTCGATATCCTGCGGGACGATCTGGACTTAACGGGCACCAAAGAGGGTTGCGGCATCGGGGAATGTGGAGCCTGCACGGTGCTGATGGATGGAAAAGCTGTCAATGCCTGCCTGGTGATTGCTCCCCAGGCGGAGGGGAAAGAGATCCTGACCGTGGAAGGCTTGGCCAGGGACGGGAAGCTCCACCCCTTACAGCAAGCATTCCTGGAGAACTTCGCGTTCCAGTGTGGGTTCTGTACGCCGGGGATGTTGCTGGCAGCGAAAGCGTTGTTGGATCGAAACTCAAATCCTTCCCGGGATCAGATCCGGGAAGGCCTGGCCGGCGTATTGTGTCGCTGTACGGGCTACATACAGATATTCGAGGCGGTGGAAGCGGCCGCCAAGGAGTGGCAAAAATGATCATCGGCGGAGGTCCACTGTTCACATTCGGTGAATCCAACCTGTATCTAGCCTGTGGCGGGATCCGGATCCACGATGGGTTGGTCGTGGAGGTGGCGCCATTTGGGGACTTGAAAGAGAAGTACCCCGAGGAAGGAATTTATGATACCAAGGGCAAGACCATTCTGCCCGGAATGACCTGCGCGCATCACCATCTCTACTCCACCTTCGCGCGGGGGATTTCTCTGCCGGGAGATCCGCCCGCCACGTTTGGCAAGATCCTGGAACAACTGTGGTGGCGATTGGACAAGGTGCTCACCCTGGATGATGTCTATTTGTCCGCCCTGATTGCATTGATCGAGTGTATCCGTAGTGGCACCACGGCGATTTTAGACCACCATGCCAGTCCCTTCGCCGTCCGTGGTAGCCTCCAGGCGATTGCCCGAGCCGTGGAACGGGCAGGAATCCGCGCCTGTCTTTGTTATGAGGTCTCTGACCGGGATGGACCGGAGATCGCCGAGGAGGGAATCTCGGAGAATGCCGATTTTATCGGGTATACACAATGGCAATGTTCCGATTTTCTGAAAGGGACCTTTGGTTTACACGCCTCATTGACCCTGTCCGATGAAACCATGCGTGCGGCGCTGGCTTTCGCCCGACCGCTGAAGGTTGGGTTTCACATCCATGCCGCCGAGGGCCCGGAAGATGTCGCCGACAGCCTGCGCCGAAGCGGTAGACGGGTGATCGAACGATTGGATGACCTGGAGATTCTCGGCGAAAAAACCCTGATTGCCCACGCCATCCATGTCGACGACCACGAGATCGAGCTGTTGGCCCGCAGCGGCACCATGGTGGCGCACAATGCCAGTTCCAACATGAACAATGCCGTAGGATTTGCCCCCATCCCTCGCCTACTGGAGGCTAAAATCCCTGTCGGGATCGGCACGGACGGGATGACCGGTGATCTTTTTTCCGAGCTGCGGACCGCCTTCCTGCTGGAAAAACACGCCTTGGCCGACCCTCGCCGTGGTTGGGCGGACGTAAGCAAGATGTTTGCCAACAATTCCACCATTTTTTCCAGCTATTTCGACCATGCCGTAGGCACTTTGGTGCCTGGTGGGTATGCAGACCTGATCGTTTTGGATTACCATCCGCCCACTCCCTTCAATAGTGATACTTTTCTCGGGCACCTGTTCTTCGCCCTTTCTTCCCGGATGGTGGACAGCACAATCGTGGGCGGCCGATTCCTGATGAAAGAACGCCAGTTGTTGTTTTTGGATGAGGCCTCCCTTGCCGTAGCTGCCCGTGAATTATCCGTCAAGTTGTGGCAGAGGTTCTAGCGGCATCGCGTTCCGACCGCTTGAATGACGGCAGTGCTTCTGCTAAACATAAGGAGAGGAAAGGACACGATAAGGAGGTGAAACAGAAACGGTTTTGCCGGCCCGACAACGGAGATGAAAACGGGCAATTTTCCGGATCTGCAGGATGCGGAAATTCTACTAGAAACAACGACCAGATAGAAGAAAGGGGAAAAGACAGAAGATGAGTAAGAAGTTCTTTGCAGTTGTCGCTATTTTTGCGCTTTTCGCGTTCCTGATGACTTCTTGTGGAACCACGTCCACTCCCACACCCACGCCGACCACACCCTCCAGCAGTGCAACACCCACACCTACACCTCCTCCCCCTCCTCCTGAGAAGACGAAGGTTGCTTTTATCTACATCGGTCCCATCGGTGATGGTGGCTGGACATTCGAGCATGACCAAGGCCGTCTCTACCTGGAGAAGAACGTAACCAACGTGGAAACCACCTACATCGAATCCGTACCGGAAGGCGCGGATTCCACCAAAGTGATCCGCGATTATGCCCAAAAAGGTTATGACGTGATTATCACCACCTCCTTCGGTTACATGGATCCCACGCTGGAAGTGGCCAAGGATTTCCCCAAGACCATTTTCCTGCACTGCTCCGGCTACAAGACCGCCGCCAATGTGGGAACCTACTTCGGCAAGATCGAAGAATCCCGCTACCTTTCCGGTATGGTTGCCGGCAAAATGACCAAAACCAACAAACTGGGTTATGTCGCCGCTTTCCCCATCCCGGAAGTGATTCGCGGCTGCAACGCCTTCACCCTGGGCGTGCGCGCGGTGAATCCGGAGGCCACGGTCAGCGTGGTATGGACCAACACCTGGTACGATCCAGCCAAGGAACGTCAGGCAGCGGAAGGATTGCTGGACACCGGTTGTGACGTGATCGCCCAGCACCAGGATACCCCGGGGCCGCAGCAGGCGGCAGAAGCCAGGGGCGCCTACGGAGTCGGCTACGACTCCGATATGTCCAAATACGCCCCCAAGGCCGTTTTGACCGGTCCCATCTGGAAATGGGGGATCTACTATGCCGACGCTGTCAAACGGATTCAAGCCGGCACCTGGAAGACCGAACAGTACTGGGGTGGCATGAAGGAAGGCATGGTCGATTTGGCGCCGATGGCCAGCTTTGTCCCCGCCGAAGTACAGAAGCTGGTGGATGACAAGAAAGCTGAGATCCTCGCCGGGACATTCGGCGAGTTCGAGATTTTCGCCGGACCGCTGAAGGATCAGAACGGGAGCAATCAAGGTTCCCGAGGGCACCAAGATGACCGCCGATGAGATCATGAACATGGGCTGGTTCGTGGAAGGCGTCGAAGGAACGATTCCCGCAGGCGGCTAGGAACCATTCGATACCAAATGGCATGATCATGTGGGGAGGCGTTTCGCCTCCCCACATCTAAAATAGACGGAAGGAAACCGGCCGATTGACTGAAGAGATGCTCGTACGGATGGAAGGAATCGTCAAACGATTCCCCGGCGTACTGGCCAACGATGGCGTGGACTTCGACATTCGACCAGGCGAAATCCATACGTTGTTGGGGGAAAACGGGGCCGGAAAATCCACCTTGATGAGTGTTCTCGCCGGCGCCTATCACCCCGATGCCGGTTCGATTTTCATCGGCGGGAAAAAGGTCGTGATCCATTCCCCGCGGGATGCCATCCGCGCAGGGGTGGGGATGGTGCATCAGCATTTCATGCTGGTTTCCTCGTATACAGTGGCGGAAAACGCCACACTGGGCCTGAATAAACCAAGATTTCTGATCCGCTCCCGCTCGTTGGAGAAGGATGTGGCGGAAAAGGCTCAAACTTATGGATTGCAGGTAGATCCTTCCGCCAAAATCTGGCAGCTTTCCGTCGGTGAGCAACAACGGGTGGAAATCCTGAAGATGCTCTACCGAGGCGTCAAGATCCTGATTTTAGACGAGCCGACGGCCGTATTGACGCCGCAAGAAGTCGATGAGTTTTTCGTCACGCTGCGCCGGATGGCCGCTGCCGGGCAAGGGATCGTCTTCATCAGCCACAAGATGGATGAAGTGATGCGCATCTCCGACCGGATCACGGTGATGCGCAAAGGTAAAAAGATCGCCACCGTGGCCGCCAAGGAGACCACTGCCCGCGATCTGGCGATCATGATGGTCGGCCGGGAAGTGCTCTTTCAATTGGACAAGGCCGACAAGCCAACAGGGCAGGAGGTTTTGTCCCTGCAAGGGATTTGGTCCCTTTCTGATAAGCGGTTGCCCGCTCTGCGCGGACTTTCCCTGTCCCTGCGGGCGGGAGAGATCCTCGGCATCGCCGGCGTGGCCGGCAACGGCCAACGCGAGCTGGCTGAGACGATTACCGGCCTGCGCCCCGTCACGAAAGGACGGATTCTGGTCAACCAGAAGGACATGACCAACAAAAAGCCCTTGGAGATGATCGAGCGAGGCGTGGCGCATGTGCCGGAAGATCGCAAAGGCACCGGGACGATTCCCAACCTAGCCGTATTGGACAACCTGATGCTGAAGTGCTATCGCTACCCTCCTTTCAGTAGCGGGCCATTTCTGAATCTTCGCCAAATCCGCAGCCATGCCGGCCAACTGGTTAAACGGTTTCATATTACCACTCCCAGCCTGGAGACCGAAACCAAGCTCCTCTCCGGCGGCAACGTGCAGCGCTTGATCCTGGCTCGGGAAATCGCCACCGCCTCTGAGCTGATGGTGGCCGTTCACCCGACGCGGGGGCTGGACATCGGAGCCACCGAATCCGTGCATCAGATGCTGATTGAACAGCGCAACAACGGAGGGGCGATCCTGCTGATTTCCGAAGACTTGGACGAGATCCTCTCCTTAGCCGACCGCGTGGCGGTGATCTACGAAGGACAGATTACCGGGCAGATGGCGGCGAAGGATGCCAAAATCGAGGACGTTGGTCTAATGATGGCCGGTAAAACAATGGAAGCCTCTCCAGGAGAGACGACGTGAGCCTGGTGCTGGAAAAGCGAGAGACTCCCTCCCGCACCCTAACCTTCGTGATGCCTGTTGCCGCCATTGTACTGGCTTTATTAATTGGGGCTGGGCTGATTGCCATCAGCGGGGCCAACCCCTGGGCCGCTCTGCGGGAAATGTTCCTCGGCGCTTTTGGCACCAGCTATGCTCTATCCGAAACGCTGGTCAAAACCATCCCCCTCATCTTTTGCGGTTTAGCCGTGGGCTTGGCCTTCAAAGCGCAATTGTGGAACATCGGGGCTGAAGGTCAGCTCTACATGGGAGCCTTTGCTGCCGGGGGTTTGGCCTTGGCGTTTCCGGACGGCCAGTCTTGGTGGCTGGTCCCGTTGATGTTTGTGGCCGGATTCCTGGCCGGTGGCCTGTGGGGATTGATTCCCGGTTTGCTGAAGGCCCTGCTCAATGTCAATGAGATCATTACCTCGTTGCTGCTGAACTACGTGGCCATCCTTTGGGTGCAATATTTCATCTACGGTCCCTGGAAGGACCCGAAAGGTTATGGGTTTCCCTATACTGCTGTTTTCGGTGAAGGAGCCTGGCTGCCCACCTTTGGTGACACGCGCATCCATCTGGGCCTGGTTTTTGCCCTGGTGGTTGCCTTGCTGATCTTTTTTCTTCTGCGCAGCACGAAGATGGGTTACGAGATCCGTGTAATCGGAGAAAACCCGCAAGCCGCTCGCTATGCCGGGATGAGCATTGCTCGAACGATCATCGTGGTCTTCTTCATTTCCGGCGGCCTGGCCGGCCTTGTTTGGTGGACTGCTGGTGGGTGGGTATTCCTTGCGCGCGCTGGGTCTCTCCGAGGCGATCGTCTACATTATCCAGGGTTTGATCCTCTTCCTGCTGTTGGGAGGAGAGATCCTGGTCCGCTATCGCCTGCACTGGCAACGGAGGCGGGCCTGATGGATCTGCAAATGGTTCTAGCCACCTTGTCGGCCACCATCAAGGCCGGTACCCCCCTGCTCTACGTGACCCTGGGGGAGATTTTGGCCGAACGTTCCGGCATCCTCAACCTGGGATTGGAAGGAATGATGCTGATTGGAGCCATGGTCGGCTACCTGATCTGTTTTTTAACCGGCAATCCCTGGATCGGGGTTTTGGTCGCTACCCTTGCCGGTGGAGCGGTGGCGCTGATCCATGCCTTCCTGGTGATTACATTGCGGGCGCAGCAGGTCGTCAGCGGTCTGGCGCTGACCATGTTCGGCGTCGGTCTCTCAGGCTTTTTGGGCAAAGTGGTGATCGGCGTCCCCATTGCCAACTACCTCAAACCGGTCGCCCTTCCGCTCTTGAGCAGCATCCCCTATCTGGGTGAGATCTTTTTCCAGCAGGACGCCCTGGTCTATATTTCCTACCTGCTGATTCCGCTGGCCGCCTTTTGGATTTACCGCACTCGACCGGGTTTGCACTTGCGAGCGGTGGGGGAAAACCCGGCCACGGCCGACGCCATGGGGATCAATGTCTATGGCGTCCGCTACCTCTACACATTCTTGGGCGGCTGTCTGGCCGGATTGGGTGGAGCCTACCTCTCCTTAGCCTATACTCCCGTTTGGTTGGAGAACATGACCGCTGGTCGGGGTTGGATTGCGATCGCACTGGTCATCTTCGCTGCCTGGGATCCATTCAAAGCCCTGCTTGGCTCTTACCTGTTCGGCTTGGTCGACGCCGTGCAATTCCGTTTGCAAGCCGTGGGCGTAGCAGTTCCATCGTTTTTCTTGAATATGACGCCGTACCTTGCCACCATCCTGGTGCTGATCTTCGCCACGCGCGAAACGCTGCGCCGTCGATTGGGGGCGCCGGCTGCCTTGGGGGTGCCTTATGTCCGAGAAGAAAAATAACGGTAAACTCGCCATCGGATTGTCGCTGGGATTTCTGCTGATCGTTGCCGGCCTGCTCTTGTTTCTATGGAAAGCGCTGGAGCGTCAGTTGGACATCCTGCCGTTCGCAGATGAGCGCTAAACAAAATGGGTTAGGGCTTACTCCCTAACCCAAGGAGACAAGTGTTCTGGTTGCTCTTGGTGCAACCATCTGTCTTCCGCTGCCTATTCTAGCGAATGCAATCCATAGAGCGCAAGTCCCTAGGCGTTCATCAGGCGGCAGATCCGTTCGAGTCCTTCTTTGATGTTGGAGTCGCCGGCAGCTAGACTGGTGCGTACGGATCGGCACATGTTCCGTTCGAAAGTGGTACCGGGAGCGGTGGCCACCGACAACAAAGAGAGGAAAACCAATGAACGAATCTTGTAAGCATCACCGAACGATCGTATCGAAACCACTGTCCCCCAACCTGCCATTTTCCCCGGCTGTCAGCTTTGGCCCCTTCGTCTTCCTATCGGGGATCGTGGGACGCAACCATGCCACGGGGGAAATCGCCAAGGGCGACATCGAAGGGCAAACACGCCAAGCCATGGAGAATATCCTCCACCAGCAGCAACTAGCCGGCAGCTCGATGGAGAGTGTGTTGAAGATCACTGTATTCCTGACCGACATCAATCTGTTCCCCCGAATGAACGACGTCTATCGCTCATTCTTTCCCGGTGATTTCCCGGCCCGCACTTGTGTCGCAGTTTCTGCCATACCCGACCCGGAAGCTCTGGTGGAGATCGAAGCGGTGGCGGGCTTGTAGGAAAGGACACCCAATGGACCTTTTAATTTGTGGCGGCTTAGTTGTCACAGGCACCGGCATCCGGCAGGCGGACATTGCCATCGAAGGGGAAAAAATCGTTCAGGTCGAATCTGGGATTGATCCGGCCCGGGCGAAGCGGACCGTGGACGCCACCCATTTACTGGTCTTTCCTGGTTTCATCGATGCCCATGTTCATCCCGTGTACGAAGACAACCTGGAAAATATTTCCCAGCTAGCCGCTTACGGCGGAATCACCTATCAGATTCACTATGCCTACATCAAACCGGGTCAGCCAATGTTGGACACCATCAAGTGGTTTCGCGACACGGGTTTGGCCCACTCCATGCTTGACTTCAGCCTGCATGCCGGCTTTTTTGATGCGGCGAATCAAGTGCCGCTGATCCCGCAGATGTTTCCCTTGGGCATCACCTCCGGCAAGATCTTCATGGCCTATGCCAAGCTGAAGTGGATGACGGACGACTATTGGCTGACGGCCACCGCCGACATGCTGGCTGGGGAGGGTGGACTGTTGATGGTTCACGCCGAAAACGGCCTGGCCAACGACTACTGGGAGGACAAATACTTGGTCAAGGAAGGCCGTTTGCAACAAGAGGTATTCCTGCAGACCAACCCGGACATCCTGGAAGCGGAGGCCGTCCATCGGGCGATCCGTATTGCCCAGGTGGCCGGATGCCCGATCTACATCGTGCATAACACGGCTGCCGCCAACGTGGAGGTGATTCGCCGCCTGAAAGCGGAGGGTCGCTGGGTTTACGCCGAAACCTGCCCGCACTACCTTGGCTTGACGGAAGCCGTCTATCAACGGTTCGGCGCATTAGCCAAAGTCGGTCCGCCCATCCGGCGGGAATCTGACCGACGGGCTCTCTGGCAGGGACTTATGGACGGCACGATCGATACCATTGGTTCTGACCACGCCGCCAAGGCCAAGAAACAGGATGATGACTTCTTCAAAGCCGCATACGGCTCGCCGGAATGCGAAACGATGCTGGAGGTGGTTTACGATGAAGGAATCAATCGAGGTTGGATTACTTTACCCCGCTTGGCTCAGGTGATGAGCGAAAACCCGGCCAAAATCTTCGGCCTCTGGCCGAAAAAGGGCGCGTTGCAGGTGAATTCCGATGCCGACCTGGTCCTCTTCGATCCGCGGCAAGCCCACACCATTACCCACAGATCGCAACACACCCGCACCGGTTACACCCTTTTTGACGGGCGGGAATGCCTCGGTAAACCCGTCTTCTCACTGCAGCGAGGGCGAGTGTTGCTTGATCATGGCGAGATCCGCCAAACCCCTGGGTCGGCCCAATTTCTGCCGACCCAAGCCGGCAAAGCGGATCCGACTACCTTACGGTAGGGGAAGGAGAGAAGCAACGTGATAGCGTTTACCCGCGGTGTACCCGCCACGGAAGCGTTCCCGGTGGATCAGATCCGAGAGTGCGCCCAAGATGCGATCGGCAAGCATTGGAGCACCATCCTGCAATACGGACAATCGCGCGGATTCATTCTTCTACGGGAACGGATGGCCGCGGAAAACGGCGTCCAACCGGGACAAGTCCTTGTGAGCCAGGGCGCCCTGCAAATCCTGGATTTCATCGCGTCGGCCTTCGTTGGGCCTGGTGGCGTAGCCCTGGTCGAGCGGCCCTCCTACGACCGGGCGATCACCGTTCTTCGCCGGGCTGGCGCCCAAGTACTGGCCGTGCCGATGGAGGAAGACGGCTTGAATGTGGCCGCCCTGGAACAACTGGTACAAGTTCACCGACCGCGACTGGCCTACCTGATCACCAATTTTCAGAATCCCACCGGTTCCAGCCTCAGCGCAGAAAAGCGACAGAAGGTAGCGGAAATCGCCCGTCGCTATCAG
>JAPLHX010000108.1 GCA_026389415.1 Coprothermobacterota bacterium
ATTGAACAACGTCCCTGAGATTCCACTGAGATTCCAACAGCCCTTTCGCCACGTAGGGGCAGACCCACCAGAATTCGTTGCAATAGTCGGCGAATGCCTTGGCGGTCGGCGGTTGGGGGAAGTAGCTGCCTTCGCTCGCCGGGACCAGCGACTTGACGAACCGTCCTTGTCCAGCAATAACAGGCTCAGACTATCCTGCTCGAGTTCGCTGATTCGGGTCAGCGGGTAAATCCACAAATCGATCCGGTTACCGTCCATAAACTGCATCAGATAGGCAAAACCGCCATCATTGCTCGGAGGCGGATCTTGCATCTCTTCGGGCACTTGCAAGATCATGATCTGGCCGAAACGCTGGATCCAATCGTGGTCGCGCTTGAACAGGGCGACGTCGGTCACCAGGTACACGACGTCAAAATCCTGGAACGGGTCCCGCGGAGCGTTGGGATTGGCGCGGGAACCATTCAGGATTACGGCCCGGATGCGCTCATCGTCCCGGGCAATACCCAGGATCAGCTCCATCATTTCCGCTTCGCTACACACGCCAATACCCAGGGGCGCAGCGATTCCTGCGCTTTGATACCCCACCGAATCCGGTGGTGAGGGGCAGCCTAATCAGACGTCCACTTTGCCTTTCCACGGCTTCCTGTGAGGGAACTACCGCGGTACATTGGTCCTGTACGCCCGATACGGGCCGGCAGACTTTTTCTGTAAGGCTGGCCATTTTCCAGTGCAGTCTGGGATATGGTGTTGCACGAGCCCAATGCTCTCGCGCATCCTTGCAGGGCAGCCAGAGGTAAGAGCTGGAAACGGAGCCAACAAGGAGTCTTTCAGGGCACTGGGGTAGCGGCGGTAGCTCCTTCCGTGTCGGCAGGAGGGGGTAGCTCTTCGTTGAGCGCGGTCGTCATGTCGGTGAGCTCCTGCACCTCGTCGATGGTGCCGTCTGAGGAACGGTCGATCTGCAGGCTGAGGGTACCTCCCTTGCCCGTCCAGCGGCCGAAATCCAGGTAAGCGGTGTCCCCGGGAGCCAGCGAAATCGCCTCATGGCCGAAGATCTGCTCGCCGCCGGCCTGGGTGATACGGCCCAGGAGGAAGCCGTAGGTGCCGGGACCGCCGCTGCCGGTAGTCTTCAGTATCAGCAAGCCCTTCTCCATGTCGCGGCTCACTTCCAGCGCGCCGCCCCCCTGCAGCTCCATGCCCTTTATGGCGAAGGCGTAGTCCACCTCCTGGCCCTCCATGCCCATGAAGATGTCTGGCGACTCGCTGCCGGCGGTCTGGTAACGCAGGCTGGTGCCGTTCGGGGCAAACACCAGCTCGTCCTTCTGACCGGGAGCCAGCTGGATCTCGCTGATCTCTAGATCGAAACCCGGGCCGATCATAGTCACTTCGCTGCGTCCTTCCTTGGACAGGCTCTTGCCGTCCAGGACCATGCTGAATTCCAGATCGCCGGGCAGGAAATACACTGGTTCCTGGTCCACCGCCCAGACGTTCAGGCCGTATTTCAGCGACTGGGCCTTGGCCCCCGGGATCTCCTGCTGGAACCTGCCTTCGGCAAAACCCAGCCGGCGACCCTGGCTGTCGGTGATCAGGAACTCAGCGCCGGTGTTCACCCAGATCTGGGTGAGGGATCCTTCCGCCGCCTGCGCCGCGCCAAGACCGAGCGCGGCCCGCCAGGGGCTGGGATTGGATCCGATCTGGGCGGCTGACAGGAAGGGGGCGATTTGCCGTTCCATCCGCAGGGAGGAAGGCGCCAGTTCCAGCGTCTTGGTCTCGGCGTCTCCCGCATAGGTATCCGCTGCCTCGGAAGGGTTGGTGGAGCCGGAGTAAGTCCAGGTGTTGGCCTGTTGGTCTACTTCTATTTCCCGCGCCATGCCGGGATAGTTGTTGTCGTAGACCAAAATGCCCAGCTTGCCGTCCTCCTTCTGCTGGATGGCATAGGGGGTGATGGCGTGCCCCCCGCTGCGGTCCGGCTTGTAGATGCCCAAGGTGTAGCTGTCGGAAGGCTGTTTGCCTGCCTGGAAGACCTCCGACAGCTTCTCAACCACCTGCTGGGGAGTGACGGTGTTCAGTACGCCCTTGGCGGTGGGATCGGTGGCCTGGGTTACAAACCAGTAGGCGATTTCCCGCTGAAGTTTTTCGTTGTCGGCAATCTTCAGGCCATAGGTCGTGTCCGCCCCGAAATCAGCCGTCTGGCTTTTGCTGGTGTAAAACAACAGGGAAAGGGTGGCCATCCCCTCGCAATGCCCGTCTTTCATCTGCTGGTTGATCTCTTCCATCCACTGGGAGGCAGGCGGCGCCAGCACCAGCGTGCCTCCTGCCCGGCTGGCCACCACCTCTTCGCCAAAAAGGCGTACCAGGTCCTCCGCCATCAGGTTGGCATAGCCTGCCTCGTTGCCGTAGTTTTCAAAGCTAAATCCATCCGTTTCCGGTCGGAAGCCGGAGTCGGCGGAGAGGACCCCTGGGGATACTGGCGTGACGCTTGTATCCGACTCGGTGGGAGTGGCGGCTTTGGTTGGCTCCAAAGTCGGTTCCTGAGTCGGCTCTTGAGTGAGTTCAGGAGAGGACGGGGAGGTGACAGAGGGACTTTCTGTGGTGCCGGGGGATACTGGCGATGACGGCGGCGCACTGGCGCAAGCCGCCAGGATCAGGCACAGGGCCATCAGCATGGCCAGCAAACCTCGTTTGGCGAATGACCATTGACTCATCATACACCTCTTGCTGGATTTGGAAGCACCCTTATTATACCACAACATGGGCCTGATTCTACGACGTTACCGCCTGGACATGGCTTCAGTGGCTGCCTTGCTAGTGCCAGGGCGAAGAATCCAGCCTGACTGCGCCAATGAAATCAGCCGTTGCAATTGAAAAAACCTGATCCTCTATCGCGACCATCTCGCGCGGCGCCCCGAGATCGCCAGAGAATGCGATGACCTCAACCGGAGCCAGCCCGGCGATATCGAACGGGTCATCCGTCCTCCTTGGATGAAAGATCTCCAGATGGCAGGCCGAAACGCATCGATCCCTTTCCGGGCGACTGCTTACTGCCTACCAGGCGGTTTTTTCGCCGCTTCTTCTAGGCAGAGCCGCGCAAGGCCAGTGCGTACTTGATGAATTCCATTGTACGCCTGAGGTCTTTTAGATCGGCTTTCTGCCGGATTTTCAAGGAGGGGTTCGGTCGTTCCTGCCAGGCCCGCTCGACCAGATCGGCCCAACAGTGATCCAGCGTGCTCATCGCCCACTGTGCGCCCGCCCGCTTGGTGCTGACCCTTCCAGTGTGCAGCGTGTGCAACATCCGGCAATAGCTTAAGACGGCAAACGGCTGGCACCACCGGTTGTCCATCTGGCCAGGATCCGCCAAGAGCTGGTACCCCCAATCCCGCATCGTCTCCGATACTTCCTGCCGAAGCCGGTCGGCCGGCACGGGATCGATCAAAGTGCCTGGATCAGGACCGGCCAAGACGATGCCGCATTCTCTTGTAGTCCAACGAACGACCCGGGTATTGTCATGATTCGACCGGATCAGCTCCCGGCTGGTGTTGTCCAAATAAAGCAGAGGCGCTCTTGACGGATCGTCTTGTGCGAGCGTTTCCCTGGGGAAGTACGATCCTTCCAGATGATGTGCCCAATGGGAATCAAGGTCGTAGATGCGGGCATGCATCGTCTGCAGTGCCGTCAGCTCAGCTTGGGACACTTCCGGGTCGACCGCCACCAGGAAATCCACATCGCTGTGAACATCCCAATCCCCCAGCGCGAAAGAACCATGCAGGTAGGCGGCAAGGAAATGATCTTGCAAGATGGCCTGCTGGCTGGTTACCATTTCGCGCAGGACGCCATTTAGCTCTGGATCGGCCGTCGGATTCATGATGATCATGCAGGCCACCCAACCGAGCGCCCGGCAGAGGTGGTCCTCATAGCGGAGCAAACAGGAGGCATTTGTCTCCGATGGCGCCGGTTACCCACTTGGCCAACATGTCAACGATTTGATCATCAGTCTGGCAGGGCGGTCCTCGTGACCTTGATCACGACCCCCGACGCTGTGGGGTCGAGACAGCGCACAAATTCGGTCGTCACCCCGTCGGGATCGATCACTTTTTCATACGGGGTCCCGCGGTATTTCCAGGACAGCGTC
>JAPLHX010000208.1 GCA_026389415.1 Coprothermobacterota bacterium
GTTACGACAAGGATGATAAAGCGGTCACCATTACCCCAAGCTGGCAAATGGTAGGAGCTGTGGGAACCATTGATGCCAATGGTAACTTCACGGCCAATCAGGAGGGGCAAGCCACGATAGAGGCTCTGTTTGAAGGATTGGTAGCCACTGCGGATATTACAGTGTCAGCAGAAGGCTTGGCAATTCAGCGCTACACGTTTGCCAATCAGGTTTTCTCCCTTGACGTCCCGGAAAACTGGGAAATCATTGAAGGGGAAAAGCTGGTGAAATTCATCGCGCCCACTCAGACCGATACTCTATTCTCTTACACAGCGATCGTCGGGTATGAAGATGTGGGCCAAAAGGATTTGTCCACTTATGTCCAGGAGAACAAGGATTGGGCGTTAGGCAAGTTCCCCCAGGCAAAATTCACGGAAGAACCGCGCCAATTCGGGCAGGTCAGTGGCACGGTTTTGACATTGGAAGCACCTGGCTACCAAGGACTGCTGGCTGCAGCCGTCTCCAACAGCACCGGCTATTACTTTTTTGGCTATGCCCCACAGAAAAACTTTACTGCGATGGAAGCCACGTTACGGCGGATGGTGAATCAATGGGCTATCGGAAATAGCGTTTCTCCTTCGCCCTCTCCCACCGCATCCTCGGGCCCTCAGACCTTTACGTCCAGTACCAATGGCTTCGGCTTTACAACCCCGGAGGGCTGGCAGGAGGGTTCCCTCCCCGTAGCAGTGGCGTATATCACGGGACCTTTGGTGCAGAACTATATGCCCAATATGTCGGTTTTAGTCAATCAATTGACGGATGGAATGGCTTTGCAGGATTTTGCCGCCTTCATTGAGCGCACTCAATTGCAGAAATCGTATGCTGATTATCAAAGTCTCTCCCTGGAATCTTCCACGATCAATGGATTGCCAGGCATGAAGCGCGTATTCAGTGTGACATTTCAAGGCCAACCCCTTAAGGATATTCAGTATTACATCGTCCGCGGGTCGGTGGGAACCTTGATTACGTTTGATTCCAGTGCGGAGGCGTTCGATTCGGTGGTTTCAGTCTTCGACCAGATCGTGAGTTCTTTCCGTTTTTTCTAAATGAATATTCTCCTTTGGGTTTTTTTATCATCTATCGCCATTTCATTGGTATTGACTCCAATCATTCGCTGGTTGGCCATCAATTTACGGTTCTTCTACCATCCCCACCAAGATTCGGTGAACCGCAAACCGGTTCCTTTGCTCGGTGGTTTGTCATTGTATCTGGCCGTCCTGATTCCAATACTGTGGGTCGATCAATTGGACGCCAATACTACGGGAATTCTGATCGGCACAACCTTGGTGTTTCTGCTTGGGCTTGCCGATGACATCCGCCACATTTCTTCTCGGATGCAGTTGGTGGGGATCTTTTTAGCGGCAAGCATCGTGGTCGGCTATGGTGTAAAGATCCAGTTCTTCTCCAATCCCTTCGGGCCGGACATGCTTCTGTTGCAAGCCTTGAGCGTTCCCATCACCATGATCTGGATCGCTGCCCTGACCTCGTCCGTAAAAGTAATGGACGGATTGGATGGCCTAGCATCTGGAATATGCGCGATCTCCGCCCTCGCTCTATTCGCGGTTGCTTGGGACAACAGCGCAGTCTACTACTCACCTGCTGCAATCTTGATGCTGGCCCTTGCGGGTGCTTGCTTGGGTTTCCTACCGTACAATTTCCATCCCGCCAAAATATTCATGGGGGAAGCCGGTGTAATGTTCCTGGGATTTGCTCTGGCATCAATTTCAATCGAAGGGTTATTCAAGCGCTCTTTCTTGATCGCGATCAGTATCCCCCTTTTGGCGCTTGGTCTTCCGCTATTCAATACACTCTTTGCCATTCTCCGTCGCGGTCTCAAACGGAAGGATGTATTGTCTGCCGACCGCGATCATGTACACGATATTTTATTGAAGCGGGGCGTATCGCACCGTCAAGCCGTATTGACTTTGTATTTGATCAGTGTTTTTCTCGGTATCATCGCGTTCCTGATGTCTAAAGTAAGTGCTTTGATTGCCTTTTTGATTTGGATTGTGCTGGTGGTGATCCTTTTCCTGGGAGCATGGCGCATTGGTCTTATCGGCGAGCGATATCGTCCAAAAGATTAACGAAGAGGGCATTGCACTCCCCCGGCACATCGCCATCATGCTGGATGGGAATGGTCGCTGGGCACAGCGTCGTGGTCTTCCGCGAACGGAAGGCCATCAAGCAGGTGGCTCGCGCACGAAATCCATCGTGAAAACCTGCGGTGAAATTGGCATCCGCTATCTCACTCTTTTCGGTTTTTCAACCGAGAATTGGAAACGACCCAGGGAAGAAGTGCAAGCCTTGCTTTCGCTGTTGAAAGACTATCTCTTGGTGCAAAGGGAGGAACTCCGTGCAAACAATGTCCGCTTAATCGCCGGCGGGCGCATAGCAGAACTCCCTCCGGCAATTCAGGATGCCTTGGCCGAAACCAAATCCTATACGGCAAGCTGTGACAAGATGGTGTTGAACCTGGCGATTAACTATGGAGGCCGGGCTGAGATCGTAGACGCCTGCAACCGCTTGTTGTCGGATCCCCGTCGGGACGAGATCCTATCGTTGTTTGGAGCCAATGCGGTGGATCAGTTTCTCTATTCACCGGAAATTCCTTTTCCTGATATTTTGGTCCGGACTTCCGGTGAACGACGGATCAGCAATTTCTTGCTCTGGGAAGCAAGCAACACCTTTTTTTGGATCACGCCTACGCTTTGGCCCGATTTTTCCTTGGAAGACTTACTGCAGGCTTTACGGGAATTTCACAGGTATCGTTTGTCTCTTTCCCAATAGTACAATCCACAGATAGAGTACTAGCGGGATCAAGTACAATAACCCTTTCAGCAAAACGTTGGCACCGGCTAAAAGCCATCGCGCATTGATGGAATCATTTCCGATAATCTCCAAGCCGGCTGCTGTCTGCGAAGGGATAATGTCCAGCGAATTTTTCGGCGCGTTTAGATCAGGTGTACCACCAAGTGCCAAATGGAACCCAGGTGCTACTTGGTCGATGTCACTGCTTGCGTAATAGGTGCGGGTCCATTCTCCATTTCGCTCGCTGCCTATTGTGCCATCCTGCAGTGGTGCCTGGAAAGAAAACCATCGCATGGCGTTTGTCGGCTGCAGTACGGGAAGTAAAATCGCCAGGAGGAGGCAACAAAGAAACACCCATCGGTACAGCGGGTTCTTTTTGATTGCAAAGAGCAACAAGAAAATCAGGCTTCCAAGCAAGAAAACGATTCCCCAGGGAATCAGGGAACGGATTGTTTGTTGAAGCAATTCAGTGAGAACGAATCCCAGGGTAATTCTGGCAGGAATCGCTTCCTCCTGGACTAAAATCAGGTTCTCGGCTCCGGCAGCTTGGTCAAGAAAGGCGATATTTGATTCCGTGGGGATCAGTGTGCCGACATACTCTAGCTCCCGAACTGCACCGATTTGTTTTCGGATGCTTTCGATCGCAGCTTGACCTTCGCCCGCTGGTGGGGCGAATGCAACTAAATCCGGTGATCGATAAATCGTCCATTGCTCTTCCTGCGAGCTCCATCGTAGATTCTGCAAAACGGCGGGTTCAACCAAGAATTGATTCATCGCAACCGTAGGCCCGATATTGGCTGCTAGGCTCTTTTCAACAACAGTAGCACCCGCCAGGTCATTAGGCGGAATAAGTACAGATGGGCCGGCTTCGGGCGCTGGAATTTCTTGGGGCAAAGAGAGGGCCCGAAAAGGTGGGCTGGCATTATTTGCAGGTGAAGGGAACAGCCATGGGAGGGTGACAATCAGGATCATAGCGGCCAAAGCGAAGGAAAATCCGTATTGCCAGTTTCGCAAGAATGGATGTGGTTTCCGGGTTATTTTCTCTTCAATTCTCCGCAAGATACGCACCCGAGCTGTTGCTTCTAAGGGAGGAATTTCCTGCATCTGCAATTTCTGAGCAAACATTTGCCAGAGTTCGTCGGTTTTCTGCTGCTCCAACGGACTCGGTCGGTGATTCTGTTTCGCAGTTCTAAGGTTCATTTCCATCCTTTTGACGCAACAATACCGACCGTAGTTCCGCATCTCTGTGAATCATCTTCAGTGCTTCTCGTTTGGCCCGGTGCAGTCGCGACTTCACAGTACCGACGGTGCAGCCAAGCCTTTGTGATATCTGTTCGTAGGATAGCTCCTCTACCTCCCGCAACAGTAGAACGATGCGTGCGTTCGGTGGCAATGCTTCCATCAGTCGCCAGACGGCGCAAGTTTCCTCGCCAGTGGTGATAAGCTTCATTGCCGTTGGTTCAGTACTGCTGGTTTCTGGCACCGCTGTTATCTCCTCCAACGGTTGGGTTGGCCGCCGTTTCCTCACCATGTCGTAGCAGATGTTGGTCGCAACCCGGTAGAGCCAAGTTGTGAATTGCGCATCCCCCCGGAAGGAGCTTAGCTTGGTCAACGTGCGGTAGCATGTTTCTGCCACAGCTTCCTCTGCATCCTCATGGTGATGCAATATTCGGTAGCAAATCCGATACAACAGCTCCATTCTCTCGCTCAGGACTTCTGCTAAGGCGTCCCGATCTCCGGTAATCGCTTTCCGGAGCGTTTCGTGATTGGTTGTAGAAGCCGCGTTCTTGCTTGACACTGTTCTTCCTGACAGTATACTAACTTGAAGCCGAAGTGGCGGAACTGGCAGACGCACGGGTCTCAAAAACCCGCGAGCTAACACTCATGTGGGTTCGACTCCCACCTTCGGCACCAATTCCGTTCTAACAAATCTCAACAGCATCCCGCAATTGTACTGTTTGTTTCCGTTCGATTCACTTTGTCGGAACGTGCATTGGCTCAAGTCTTGCTTCGATCGATACTCCAGGGCTGTATTGACCATCTACAGCGGGTCTTTTCTACCAGAATTGGAAATATCAGCAAACAGTTCGATGTTATACTTCTAACAAATTCAAGGAGGGGACCAATGGGCACTATAAGAGAAATAACCGAAAAAGAGTTTGAGCAGGAAGTGACGAATTCCACCGTACCGGTGCTTGTCGATTTCTGGGCCCCTTGGTGCGGCCCATGTCGCATGCAGACACCTGTACTGGAAAAACTGGCCCAGGAAGTGGGCCCCAAGATGAAGATCCTCAAGGTGAATACCGATGAGAATCAAAACCTGGCACAAAGGTTCAGCGTCTTCAGCATTCCTTCCCTGATGTTTTTTAAGGACGGAAAACTAAGCGGCCAATGGGTTGGATTCCATCCAGAGCGTGAACTAAAAGCCAAGCTTGGTCTTTGAATTTGAATAAGGAGGTTCTGCCCCTAGCGATCGTGGGAGGAGGACCGGCTGGTCTTACAGCAGGTTTGTATGCGGCCCGGGCTGGAATAAAGGCAGTTTTACTCTCTTTGCCGGGTGGAGGCATGGGGGCAGCCACCGATTGGGTGG
>JAPLHX010000267.1 GCA_026389415.1 Coprothermobacterota bacterium
CGTACATGGCCGAACGAGGCCAGGGGTTTTGGCTTCATGGAGGCGCCGCGTGGTGCGCTGGGGCATTGGATCGTAATCCGGGGAGGAAAGATCGCCAACTACCAGGCGGTAGTACCCTCCACTTGGAACGCCGGACCTCGCGACGCAAATGGTGAACCGGGCGCTTACGAAGCTTCTTTGGTTGGCACACCGTTGGCGGACCCACAGCAACCATTGGAGATCCTGCGAACCATTCACTCCTTCGATCCTTGCCTGGCTTGTGCGGTGCACGTATTGGACCTGGAAGGAAAGGAACTGGGGAAAACCGAAGTCCATGCCGGCAGTTTGGTGCCCTATGCACTTCGTTCCCGACGGGTAACGCTAGGACAACAAGAAGGGTGTGTCCGAAAGCTTCCGCTTCCTCATGCGCATCGGGCGGTCAGTGGGAATGGCGAATCGTAAAGTAATCCTGGGCTTGGGCAATTTGCTTCGTACAGACGATGGCCTAGGCGTACACGCCATCCGGGCATTGGATGGGAAAGTTGGCGATTGGGAGTTGATCGACGGCGGTACGTTGGGTTTGACGCTATTGCCGTACCTGGAGGGAGTAGGGGACTTGCTGATCCTGGATGCCATCCGTCTGGGCGAACCGGCAGGGACGCTTCACCGCTTTTCTTCCCTGGACTTCGTGCGGACGGGGAAGGACCAAGCCATCAGTGGTCACGACCTGGGCCTCGTGGAATTATGGAACGGTCTTCAATTGAAGGAATCCTTACCCCATCATTGCCAGGTTTTGGGACTGGAACCGGAATCCTTGCAATGGGGGACAGAGCTTTCTGCAGTGGTGCAAAACGCGCTTCCGCTTTTGCTCGACCAAGTTCTGGAACTCGTTACGTTTCCCGGCGGGGTTGCATTATAATAGAAAAATAAATGGGAGGGAGAATGCCACGTTGCCAATGAAATCACTCCTTCTTGATTTTGTAGAAATGGGTATAGTCCTAGACAGGGATGAAAGAAAGGAGGCGACAAGCAAGGAGGGTCAAGATCCAAGCAGAGATTTGTCTGATTTTCGAAAGGAGAAATAGAGATGAAAAGGAATAAAATATTAGTATTGGTGCTTGTTGTCGCTCTAAGCCTTTCCACGCTGTCCGTTCTAAGCGGTTGCGCTCAGTCGACTTCGACCCCCACTCCTACATCCACCACTCCGCCATCCCCTACGTCCACCGCACCGCCTCCGCCTCCACCCGTCCCGAAAGTGACGATTGCTCTATGGGAGCAGATGGACCCGGGCGAAAAAACACTACTGACAAAGAATATCACCACATTTACGGAAGCCGTAAAGGCTCAGTATGCGGTCACCTTCGACATCGTCCATTACGGCACGGAAGACCTTCGCTCCAACTTCCAGACGGCCGCGCTGGCCGGATCCGGTCCGGATATTGTGTATGGACCCAATGACAATGTCGGCCCCTTCAGCACCTTGAACCTGATCAAACCGCTCGATGACGTATTCGGTGCGGCTTTCTGGGGCAAGTTCATGCCGAACGCGGTGGACTCGATGAAGCTGAACGGAAAGATCTGGGCGATGCCGGACCGCGTTGGCAACCACCTGATGCTGATTTACAACAAGACTTTGGTCCCCACGCCACCCACGAACTCCGATGAAATGATCGCCATGGGCAAGGCACTCTACAAAGAGGAGGGCGGCAAACCGGTGCAATGGGGTGTGGTTTGGAACACGCAAGAGCCCTTCTTCCACGTCCCCTGGCTGGGTGGTTTTGGTGGCTGGGTAATGGATGACCAGGGCCAGCCCACTTTAAATAGCCAAGGCATGATCGATTCCCTGGCCTTTGGCAAAATGCTGTTGGATGAGCAAGTTTCCCCCGTTGGCGCCGATTACAACATTGCCGAGAGCCTGTTTAAAACAGGTCAGGCCGGGATGATCATCAACGGCGACTGGGCGCTGGGTGGGTACAAGACAGACATCAAGGATTTCCAGTGGGGTGTCACCCGGATCCCGATGATTGTGGCCACCGGCAATTGGCCCACGCCAATGGTTTCCTCTAAGGGTTACTCGATCAACGTCAAGGTCAAGCCCGAGGTATTGCCGGCAGTCAAAGCGTTCCTCGAGTTCATGGCCACTACCGCCATTCAAAGCCAGTGGGTAAGGGACCTCTCGATCCTTCCTAGTTTGAAGGAAGCGATGCAGGATCCGATCATTACTTCCGACCCGATCCTGAAGGGTAGCGCCTATCAAGTAGAAACCGGCAAGCCTATGCCGACCGTCCCGGAGTTGCGCGCGGTTTGGGACTCCTACCGACCGTCCATGCAGGGCGTGTTCGGTGGACAACTGACACCGGCCGAAGCCGCCCCGAAGATGCAGTCAGACGCGGTGGCGGCCATTGCCGCGATGACGCAATAGCCTAAAATGGAGTCGCGGGAACCCGCGGATCATAGAGATCACCAAGACCGTTTCCACGGATCAACCCTGGACGACCGGGGATCCCCGGTCGTCCAGTTCTCTTCGCGATCCATTTATTGTCTGCGAATAATTGTTGAACTCTGGAGGGGAATGGAATATGGCAGAAGTTAAACTGGTACATCTGATCAAAGATTTCGGCAAAGTTCAGATCCTTAAAGGCATCGACCTGACAATCCCCGATGGAGAGTTCGTGGTCCTTTTGGGACCTTCGGGTTGCGGAAAGACCACTACCCTTCGCCTAATCGCCGGCCTGGAAGAAGTAACCGAAGGTGAGATCTTTATCGGTGATCGCAAAGTGAACAATCTCCCGCCCAAGCAGCGCGATATTGCGATGGTATTTCAAAGCTATGCCCTTTACCCTCACATGACGGTCTATGACAACATGGCCTTTGGGCTCAAACTGCGTCGGGTACAAAGGGAAGAGATCGACCAAAAGGTGAAGGCGACCGCGGAGATGATGGAGCTGACTCCCTATCTCAAACGAAAACCGCGGGAACTGTCTGGAGGTCAGCGGCAACGGGTAGCGGTGGGGCGAGCGATTGTCCGCAATCCGCAAGTGTTCCTGATGGACGAACCCCTATCGAATCTGGATGCCAAATTACGCGTCCAAATGCGGGTGGAGCTATCAAAGCTGCATCAAAAACTGAAAGTCACCACCATTTACGTCACTCATGATCAGATGGAAGCAATGACCCTTGGGAACCTGATTGTGATCATGAACCAGGGAATCATCCAGCAGATGGGGACTCCCGGCAAAGTCTATGACTATCCGGCCAATAAGTTCGTGGCTGGATTCATCGGTTCCCCACCGATGAACTTCTTTCCCGCGTTCATTGACGGGGAAGAGGAACCGTTCTTCCAAATGGCTTCTTTCCGTCTGCCCGTGCCGGCACAGCACCGAGAAGTGATGCGCGGGTATGCCGGCAAGGAGGTAGCCTTCGGTATTCGGCCGGAGGATATCACCGTTGACCAAACGGATAGCGAGGGCCGGATACCGGTGAAGGCCAAAGTAGAAGTACTGGAGATGCTGGGAGCGGAAATCTTCCTCTATCTCTCCAGCCCGGAGGAAGCTTTTGTGGCCGATTCGGCCTCAGAGAAAGCCACTTCTGACAGGTACTTGAAGCTGCGAGCCAACCCCGCCCATTCCTTCATCGCCCGGGTTGACCCCAAGTCACCGGCAAAAGAAGGAGACATCGTGGAGGTCCGGTTCAACCTGGAAAAGAGCCATGCCTTTGACGGTGAGAGTGAAGAAGCGATCTATTGAGAGGGGGTGAACCATGAGTGTGACAACTCAGCCTGCGGCAGCATGTGCTGCGCCACGGAAAAAGCCGGCATCGGTGCGCTTCCGCGAGCATATGCGGCGCAACCGGTTGGCCTACATCTTGTTGCTGCCGGCGATCTTGGTGATTGCCATCGTGGTCATCTATCCCTTCTTCTACGCGTTCAACCTGGCTTTCACCAACACCAATATGTACAACATCAATAGCCCGGACAAAACACCGCAATACAATGCCGGCGCCAATTTCACCGAGATTTTTTCCGATCCCCAATTTTACGTGATCCTGGGCCGGACGGTTCTCTGGACGGTGATAAACGTGGTCTGCCATGTTTCCTTGGGTATGGGTTTGGCCATCCTGCTCAACCGGAATCTGAAAATCCGCGCGCTCTACCGCACCCTCTTGGTTTTGCCCTGGGCCATTCCGCAGGTGATTGTAGCCATGATGTGGAGAAATGAATTCAATACTCAGTATGGATCGGTCAACCTGATACTGCAGTCGATCGGCCTACCGGCCGTATCCTGGTTGACGAACCCCTTCTGGGCTTTCGTCGCCGTCTGCATCGTCAACATCTGGCTGGGGATTCCCTTCATGATGATCATTATCCTGGGGGGCTTACAGAGCATTTCACCGGAATATTATGAAGCCGCGCAACTGGACGGAGCCACCGCCTGGCAACAATTCCGCAGGATTACGATTCCTTTCCTAAAGCCGGTGCTGACACCGGCGATCGTCTTGGGAACCGTCTGGACATTCAACAACCTAAACATCATCTATCTGATCACCCAAGGCGGACCCAACAACGGCACCCAAATCCTTGTTACCTATGTTTACCGGGCCGCTTTTGACTACTACCGCTACGGCTATTCCGCGGCGTTTTCGGTGATCATCTTCCTGATATTGTTGGTGTTTTGCTTGTTCTATATCCGAGCGACCCGTGGCGCTGGGGAGGTGACCTGACATGGCCGGCTTTTTCAGTCGCGCAAGGGGAGACAGCCCCTTCAAACGAATCCTGATCCACCTGTTATTAATCTTTGCCTGCCTGGTTGCCATTTACCCCGTGTTACGCGTGTTGACGGTTTCCCTTCGACCCGGCGGCTCGGTGTTCTCCATGGATTTGTCCATGATCCCGGCGGACGCCACCCTGGAAAACTACACGCAGATTCTCTTTCAAAGCGATTTCTGGAACTGGTTGAAAAACAGCTTGATCGTTTCGCTTTCCACGGCCTTGGTTTCCTTGATCCTTGCCGCCCCGGCAGGATATGCCTTTTCCCGCTTCAAATTCGTCGGCAAACAGCCCGGACTTGTGTTCCTGCTGGTGACGCAACTGTTCCCGGCCACGATGCTGCTTTTGCCGCTCTATATCATGCTGATCAAACTCAGCCTGATTAACACCTTCCTGGGATTGGTGTTCTGCTACATGTCGATCTCATTACCATTTTCGATCTGGATTCTGAAGGGGTATTTCGACACGATCCCTATCGACCTGGAAGAGGCGGCTTGGATCGATGGTTCCACCCCAATGGGAGCGTTCTTCCGAGTGATTCTCCCTCTCTCTACGCCGGCCCTATCGATCACCGCCCTTTTCTCGTTCATGACGGCCTGGAGTGAATACATCATCGCTCGCATCGTTCTGCAGAACCAGGGTTTGTTCACCTGGCCGCTGGGCACCGTCACCTTGCAAGGCGCCTATTACACCAATTGGGGGCCATTTTCGGCAGCGGCCCTGCTGATTTCGATTCCCGTGGTGGTGCTATTCATGGCCACCTCCAGATATCTCGTATCCGGACTGACCCTGGGAGCGGTCAAGGGCTAATCCCCAGCGTTGTCACCTGATAGGACTAAGGAGGATTCCGCCGTGCGAAAGATCGCGACCATCCTGATGATTCTTTGTTTTGCTTTGTCCCTGGTTTCCTGCAAAGAAGGGCCGATCGCGAACTCACCAACGTCAACCGGTTCCACGATCACTCCCACGACGGCGGCTCCGGGTGAAACGCCTCTTTACCTCTCCCTGATTTGGCATCAGCACCAACCGCTATACTACAAAGATCCCGTCACGAGTCTTTATACAAAACCCTGGGTCCGATTGCATGCCACCAAGGACTACCTGGACATGGTCCAGATGCTGGAGAACTATCCCAAGATCAAAGTCGCCTTCAACCTCACCCCCAGCCTGCTTGCGCAGATTGACGACCTGGCGGCGGGAGCCCAGGATTACGCCCAGTGGCTTTCTCGGAAAGCCGCTTCTGTGTTGACCGATGCGGAGAAAACCTACATCTTGCGCCGCTTTTACGATGCCAATTGGCAACAGGTGATTCCCCAGTTTCCCCGCTACCAGGAACTGCTGGAGAAGCGGGGCAAGACTGTGACCGACGAAAGCGTTCAGAAAGCTCTCGCCACATTTTCCAACCAGGATTTCCTCGACTTGGTCGTGTTGTTCAACCTGGCCTGGATGGACCCTGATTTTCGTTCCCAGCCTCCCTTGTCTGCCATGGTAGCGAAGGGTCGCGATTACACGGAGGAGGAGAAGGCGCTCTTGCTCGACAGGCAGTTGGAGATCCTGAAGCAAGTGGTACCCCAGCACAAGAAACTGCAGGATCAAGGTCAAATCGAAATCACCACGACGCCCTATGCGCATCCCATTCTCCCCTTGATCTATGACAGCAACCAGGCCAAAGTGGCGATGCCCGGCGAAAAACTGCCGGCCCGTTTTTCTTACCCGTTAGACGCCGTGGCTCAAATCAGCAAAGGCGTTGCTTCCTATCGGGCACACTTTGGCCGTCCGCCGCGGGGGATGTGGCCGGCGGAAGGCGCGGTAGCCCAGGAAATCGTGAACCTGGTCTATGATGCCGGCATCCAGTGGATTGCCTCCGACGAAGAAGTGCTGGCGAAATCCCTGGGCTTGGACTCCTTCTCGCGTGACGGGACCGATCTCGTGTTGGAACCGGAAAAACTCTACCAACCCTACACGGTCTATCACGCGGATCATCAGGTCAGCATTCAATTCCGCGACAAGGTCCTTTCGGATCTGATCGGTTTTCGCTATTCCGGCACGCCGGGGGAAGAGGCGGCGCAGGATTTCATCAATCGCTTAGATGCCATCCGGCAATCGTTGGCGCTGCGCGATCCCGGGAAACCACATTTGGTCTCGGTGATCCTCGACGGTGAGAATGCCTGGGAATACTACCCCAACGATGGCAAGGACTTCCTCAATGCCCTCTACCGGAAACTGAGCGACGATGCGCAGATCCAGACCGTCACTCCGGCGGAATACCTAGAAAAGTTTCCGCCGGAGAAAAGCATCAAACCCTTGTGGTCCGGCTCATGGATCAACCACGATTTCTCAACCTGGATCGGCGAGGAGGAAGAAAACCGCGCGTGGGAGTGCCTCCTGCAGACACGACAAGCCGTCGATCAGGCCATGGCGGACGGGTCGTTGGACGACAAGACTAAAGAGCAGGTGATGGAAGCGATCTACGCTGCGGAGGGATCGGATTGGTTCTGGTGGTATGGCAGTGACCAGGACTCCGGTGACGATGCCACCTTTGACCTTACCTTCCGCAGTTATCTGGGAGGGATCTACCAGATGCTGGGACGGCCGGTTCCCGATTTCGTCTATGTGCCGATTGGCGCCCAGGCTTTTGCCAAGCCTGATCGAGAGCCTTCGGGTCTTGTCACCCCATCCATCGACGGATTGCAGCAGGAAGGGGAATGGGCCGCTGCCGGTAGATTCCAATGGGCCGATTCGCAACTCTTAAAAAGCTTGGACTACGGTTTGGATAAACAAGCGCTCTCTCTTGCCGTGGAATTCGCTAAACCGATCTCGGAACTACCGGCAGACCTCAGTCTTTTCGTGTATTTCGGCGTACCCAACGCCCAAGCCTCGATACCCTTCAGCCGCAATGGTGCTAGCGGAAACCAACGCAACACCCTAGGGTTCTATGCATCCTACGAATTCCGCCTGCAACGGACGGTTGAGGGATGGATCAGCACGCTCTCACTGGCCGATGCCAATGGGAATTGGACTGCCCAAAGCAAAGAGACCCAATGGCAGTGCAAGGATCAAACCGCGGAGTTGCGCATTCCCCTGGAGTGGCTTGCTTCACCGCAGAATCCGCAAGGAGGAGAGCTCGCTGCCCTGCAAACGGGAGATACCATCTCCATGCGAGTGGTGCTGTCCTCCCAAGGGAAAGACCTGGAAACGGATCCTCCCGGCCCGTTTCGATTGATTTTACCGGAGAGCGGGACCAGCGAAATCGTGCTGACCGTGGAAGATCCTCTGGGGGACGATACCGGCCCGGGCAGTTATGTCTACCCCACCGATCCCGTGTTCACCCCCGGTTGTTTCGACTTGCAACACTTCACGGTGGCCCAGGATGCGGAAAATGTGATCTTTATCGTGGAGTTCGCTAACGAAATCGGCAATCCCTGGAACTCTCCCATCGGACTCTCCCTGCAAACCATCGACATCTACATCCATCAGCCGGAGCGATCTTCGCCGGGGGCGACCCTGCTGCTACCCGGCCGGGGAGCGCGTTTGTCCAAGGAAGAAGCCTGGCATTACGCGGTTTGGGTGGAGGGGTGGAGCCAGGGTTTGTACAAAGTAGACGACGCCGGTTTGCCACAGAAGACGGCGATTCGGTGGAGGGATCAACGGTTGGTCGGATCCCGGGATTCTTGATCTGGCCTGGGCGCAAGGCGAACTGCCCTCCCAGGCAGAAATGCTCTCCGGTTTCATCTCTACGGAAGAAACGAACATATCGAAAATCCCTGAGCAGGATTTTACCAAGCTTCTGTTGCTGTTCCCTTAGAGCGGAGATCGGTTCGGATCAATACTCGGCTGGAATTCCGGCCAGAATTTTATTCAACTTGTCCGCCAGGGGCGCCAGCTTGAGTGCCTGCAACAGGTTCCCCTTGAATTGAAGTTGACCTTGCATTACAGCCAATTGCGCGCCAAGCTCCCCCCGGGCAATCCGCAGGTAAACCTGGTAATCCCCACTCAAACGGAATTCCGCCTGCGCTTGCTCACCCTGGCTCAATGACAATTCCACCAATTGACCCTCCGTTACGCGGAAGAAAAGGGTTTTGGTCTCGCCGCCGGGGCAATTCAGGTAGGTCATTGCCAGGGCCACCGTGACCCCTTTCCATTCCGCCGGATTCAGCTCGGTTTTCAGTTTGGTTTCGGCTTCGGTGCGCCATTCAGGGCTGAGAAACTTCACAATGTGGCTCCTTCCGCATTTTTCCTAATCATAGCGGTTGCGGAAGGTAAAAGCTTTAAGAACGCGATTCTTTTTGATCAGGATACTCGTCGCACCGTTTTGAGGTCTCGTCGCAGCAGGGCAGGACCCATCCAATCCATCAGTCGGCCGAAGATCAATTCCAGCCAGGGGACGATAGAAAGATATCCGGGGATATAGAGGATCCGCCGGGGTCGCAGAAGCAAGGAAGCAATGCGCTGTGCAACCACTTCCACCCGACAGGCCAGTCCTTGTGCCGGAATGCGCATGTGGGCCTCCTGGGAAGGGGCGGAATCAAAGAACTCGGTCCGTACCGGTCCCGGCTTGACCAAGCAGAACTGCACTCTGGAGCCCCTGAGCTCTCGGAAGATCGACGTGCTCCAACCACTTAAGAAGCTTTTGGTAGCGCTATACAAAGCCACGCCCTGGCTGGGAATATCCCCGGCGATGGAACCGATATTGACGATCATTCCCTGCTTGCGTTCTCGCATCTCTTTCAGATAGAGCAAGGTCATTCGTAAAGGAGTCAGCACGTTGACCTGCATCATTTCCTGGGCAATGTTCCAAGGCATTTCCGCGGCATAGCCGTACCAAGCGAAACCGGCATTGTTCACCAACAAGTCAACGGAACCGAATCGCTCGTGGATTTCCTGATAGAGGGAGACCGCGGCATTCTCCCGGGCCAGATCGGTCACCAGCCACTCCGCTTCTCCGCCATGGGCGCGGATGTCGGCGGCCAACTGTTCCAGGCGATCCTGCCGCCGGGCCACCAGGATTACTTTCAATCCGCGCTGGGCGAGGATCCGCGCCGTGGCCGCACCGATCCCGGAGGAGGCGCCGGTCACCAGTGCCAACTTTCCCTGCCAGGGCAGGAAGGCGCGTTTGGCTTTGTACTGCTGCCAATAGCTGGATCGCCGCAGCAACCAGACGCGCACCAGCGGACGAAACAGCGGGATGGCGACTCGACGCCAGCCTAGTTGCTTTACCATTTCCCGGGCGAAGTCGTCCAGGGTGTGCTGCTGATATTGGAGCACCCGTTGGCTTTCCGTGGTATCCAGCCAATCCGTAGGGAAGGGGATCGGGCCGAAAGCTTCCTTGGGCAGCATACCGATGCCCATGGATGTCATGATCGTTTGTACGATTTGTCCGTAGGTGTACTGGCAGGAAGGCCCACCTCCAATATGCCAGATTTTACCCCAGACCTCGGGCGTGCGGATGGCGTTGGCAATGGCTAGACCTACATCGTGGGTGTAGACGAATTCCATCCGGTTGTGAAGGGGAATTTCAAACATTTCTGGATCCAGCCGCAAGGAAAGAGGCAAAACCGCAGCCAGACGTACAATCGACCACTGTAAGCCGGATTCGCGAATCAAGCGTTCGCACTCGATCTTGTGTTCGGTATAGTGATCGGTGACGACCACCGGATCATCGACTTGGCGACAGGGAGACTGATGCAAGGTGCGGCCATAGACGTGCAGCGAGGAGGAAAAGATCAGCTTGGGGGGAGAAGGCTGGGCCCCAATGGCCTGGATCACATGGGAGGTTCCGCCAATATTGATTTCCCGTGCCCACTGGGGATGTGCTTCACAATCCTTTCCGGTATGCGAAAGTTTGGGGATGATGAAAGCCAAATGCACGACGATGTCTTGCCCTTCTACAGCAGACCGAACGTCCTCGTATTTCCTCAAGTCTCCCCAGACGATTTCCGTCTTTCCCCGGTACTTACGAGCAAGACGAAGATTGTCTCGGGTCTTGATATCAAAACAGCGGACTTGATGTCCCTGCTTGAGTAGCGCTTCCAGTGTGCTGCTGCCGACATTGCCAAAGGCGCCGGTGAGCAAAATCTTCATGTTCGTGCCTCCTGTATCAATTAAACCGACCAGTTGGTATTTTATTCCTTTTCCAACCCATGTCAAGCTTCCGTGCAACCTGTTTGAGATTTGAGATCTGAGATTTGAGATTTGAGATTTGAGATTTCAAAGGTGCGGTTGTGATCCCTTCTGATGGAGACTTCCGGATAGAAACATGCTGCCGCAGGCTGTATTGCCAAGCAAGAACCTTCCCTAAGGGAGGAAAAAGTACAGACGCCGGCGACCTGTTCAAACCGATGCCATCGAGTCGGGCTGTGGACATCTGAACGATTCGGTTCACAAATCGCGTCAAAGAGACTAGTGTAGGACATGCTGCCGCAGGCTGAAATCCTGAATACAAGAAAACAATCCATTTCGATAGAAAGGATGAGTCAGATGAAGCCGAAATTCTGCGTTTTGGGTGCGGGGAATGGCGGGTTGGCAGTGGCCGGTCACTTGGTGCTGAAAGGATTTCAAACGACCATCTTCAATCGCGGTCAGTTCCGCCTTTCCGCGGTGCGAGCGCGCGGTGGGATAGAATTGGAAGGGGCAGTGGAAGGATTTGCCCCGATTGAGCTGGCCACCACTGATGCCGGAGAAGCCATCCGGGAAGCGGATGTGTTGATGGTGGTAGTTCCAGCCAACGGGCATCGATTCATGGCTGAACGCACTGCTCCCCATCTGCGCGATGGGCAAGTCGTGCTACTGAATCCAGGGCGAACGGGGGGAGCGATTGAGTTCCGCAACGTACTGCGCGAGGAAGGATGCCAGGCTGACGTGATGGTGGCTGAAGCGCAGACATTCATTTACGCCAGTCGAGCGATGAACCCGGCGCAAGTCAAAATTTTCCGTATCAAGAACTCCATTCCGGTTGCTGCCTTGCCGGCCAAAGATACCACCGCCGTGCTGGCGCTAGTCCGCCAAGCCTTCCCGGAGTTCATTCCCGCGCCGACCGTGCTCAACACCAGTCTTGATAACATCGGTGCTGTATTTCATCCCACACTGACGATATTAAATGCCGCCCGCATCGAGAATACTCGCGGTGATTTCCAGTACTATATTGAGGGCAATTCCCCCTCTGCCTCCCTCCTGCTGGAAGCTCTAGATCAGGAACGGGTAGCGGTGGCCAAAGCCTGTGGCGTGGACGCCATCTCCGCTCGAGATTGGTTGGAGTTGGCCTACGATGCCTCCGGGTCCAACTTGTACCAAGCGATGCAGAACAACGAAGGATATTACGGGATCAACGCTCCTCCCACCTTGCAAACCCGGTATTTGACCGAGGATGTGCCGATGAGCCTGGTTCCGATCGCTTCGCTGGGAGAGCAATTTGGGGTACCTGTCCCTACCTTCAAAGCGTGTATCCACCTGGCCTCACTGATTCACGGCAACGATTACTGGGCAGAAGGACGCACAGTAGAGCGCTTGGGGATCCAAAACCTCAGCGCGGAACAGCTGCACCTACTGGTTACGTCAGGCGGCGTTTGGTAATCAGCTCACGGGGCCGCCACAGCTAGCGCAAAAACGGCTCTCATTCCGAACGGGCTGTCCACAGCGCGGACAGAATCGTTTTGTGCCGGGTCGACCAAGGACTACTTCCACTGCGGGTGCAGCGAATTTGCTGATCTTCGCCGGCACGTCCCGATAGGCGGAGTCAATCCTCTTCAGTTTCTCCAGCGTTTCCAGCGCTAGATCCCGCTTTGCCTGCCGTTCGTAAAGGGTAGCCAAAAGATAGAGCGCTTCTTTTTCTGCCGGACTTTGGCTTCCTTCCTCCAAGGCTAGAGCTTGTTCCAGCGGGGTTTGTGCCTGGGGCCACTGATCCGATTCCAACATCAAACCAGCCAATGCCAACCGTGTCGCTGATGCTTTGGCGTCGGCATCCACCTCGTTTTTAAGCTGTTCAATCTTTCTTTATTGCAGTTGCTGCCGGATTTCTTGCTGCAGTTGTTTCGCTTCCGAGTTTGTCGGCGCCAATTCCAACACACGCTCGGTTTCAGCTTGCGCCTCCTCCGGACGGTCGGAGGACCGTAAGGAATGAACCAATTGCAAGTGTGCAGAGATGTCGGAAGGGTCCCCGACCAAGTACTCCCGGTAGAGGTCCACGGCCGGGCCAAAGTCGCCTTTTTGGACATGTAATTCTGCCAGTTCCTTTTTCCATTCCAAGCGATCGGGAGCCAGGGACAACGCTTTTTGCAGGCTCTCCTGCGCTTTTTCGACATCTCCGGACGCTCGGGCGATTTTCGCCCGCATAGCCCAAGCAGAAGGATTCGAGGAATCCATTTCCAGGACGCGATCCAATTGAACAGAAACCAGGATCGGTTCCAGATTGCCCAACACGACGGCCTTGTTCAATGCTTGCAGCGCGGGTTCTACCTGCTTGGCATCGAGCAGCAACTCCGCCAAGGCCAACTGGTTCTGGGAACGCTCCGGTTGCGTTTGAACGTATTCCTGGAAAACGGCGGCGGCCTCTGTTACCAACCCCTGTCGCCGGTAGAGATCCTTAAGAACTAATAACACGGCTGGTTCCCCGGGAGCTGTTTGCCGCAGAGACTCCACTTCACGAATTGCTTCTGCCAGGCGGTCTGAATCCTGTGCCGCCAACTGGAATTCCTTGACTGCAGCAGGCAGATCCCCCTGCTGGACCAGGGTTCTTCCAAGGAGAAACCGTTTGTCGGGATCCTCTGGGTGTTCGATCAAATCGGC
>JAPLHX010000214.1 GCA_026389415.1 Coprothermobacterota bacterium
AAGTGGAAAAAACCGAACGAAGACCACAATTGTCCGATTTGCGAGAATCGGGTTCGATTGAACAAGACGCAGACGTTGTTTTGCTTCTATCTCGAGAGAAAACCGCAATTGATCAGCCTATGAACAAACCTGTGACCACGGAGATCCATTTGGCAAAACACCGTAATGGGCCTACCAAGAGGATTGAAGTCCAATTCATGCGGAAATACACCCGTTTTGAGTCCATCGAACATACCCATACGGAAGAGTTCTAAGCAAGATCAGACCTTGGGTGCTTGACCCTAATGGTGGCAATCGATAGAATGAATCGCCTTTCGTGGGCCGTTAGCTCAGCATGGTAGAGCATCTGCCTTTTAAGCAGAGGGTCGCAGGTTCGAGTCCTGCACGGCTCACCATATCGATTTGGAGGTGTGGCTGATGCCGCTAACCCCTCATCAAATGATGGAAGCCATCCGCACAGGCACCTGCCCAACAAAACCGGGAGATCGGCGGAAGAGCGGGCAATGATTGTGAGGCAACAAGGGTCATTAACCAAGAAAGAATCCATCCATTGGTTACAAACGGTCTATGGCCTGGGGCATGGACAGGCGCAACGGATCGTCGCACTCGCTCGTCGGACGGAGGTTGACTCCCCAAGCCAAATAGATTTGGTGGCAGGACAATACGCTGGCACTAGACAACGATTATTGCCTGTTCACAGACGTCTGGTTCAAAAAGTCCAATCCCTGGGGGACGGAGCAAACATCGATCCGCGCGTAACAAATGTCTCGCTGATCCGGCGGCGACAGTTTGGCATCATTCAATCGAAGAAAGAGCAAGTCTTGCTCGACCTTGCGCTCCCGGGGCAGACGTTCGAAGGTAAATGGGTTGACGTTCGGCATTTAGGTAGCGATCGGATTACGCATCAGATCGCTCTGGCATCGCCCGAGGAAGTTGGCGAAGAAATCAGTCGCTGGTTGTTTTTGGCATCCTATCGAGATCACAAATAGAAAGAATGCTCGCCTGGGTGTTGGAACGGCAAGACACATGGTCAAAGCAGCCCATTCGGTTGATGGAATGGAAACGACCGATTCCGTTACCAAATCAAATATTGGTTCGTGTGAGTTCATGTGCCATTTGCCGGACAGATTTGCACATCATGGAAGGGGATCTTCCCTCACACAAGCTCCCTTTGATCCTCGGCCATCAGATCATTGGAGTGGTAGAAACTGTTGGTTCGAATGTGATCGAACCAAAACCTGGAGAAAGGGTGGGGATCCCTTGGTTGCACTGGACGGATGGAACTTGTTCCTTTTGTCGCAAGGGACAGGAGAATCTCTGCATGAACGCTCGGTTTACTGGATACGATGTTGATGGTGGTTTCGCAGAGTATTGCTTGGGAGAAGCATCCTTTGTGATCCGCATTCCGGCAGATCTGGAAGATAGAGATGCGGCTCCGATGCTATGTGGTGGGGTGATCGGTTACCGGGCATTCCGCCGGACTGGAATAAATGCGGGAGACACACTGACCTTGTACGGATTTGGCGCTTCAGCCCATTTGATTCTACAACTGGCGGTAGCTAAAGGCATCAGGGTATTCGTCCGTTCACGAGGAGATGAGCGACTTGCTTTCGCCCACAAACTTGGAGCAGCCTGGGTGGGAGATTATTCCGCTCTCCTGCCATACCCATCCGACGCTGGAATTATTTTCGCTCCGGATGGAAAAATTGTTCCGATCGCACTAGCAGATCTCCGCCGCGGCGGAAGGTTAATCCTGGCAGGTATTCACATGAGTCAGATCCCCAGTTTACCTTATACATTGCTGTTTGACGAGAAAATGGTGCAATCCGTCGCTGGCTCCAATCGATCGGATGCAGCCGCTTTCTTGGAAGAAGCAAGGAGTTGCTCCATTCACCCACAAGTACAGCCACTCACTTTTACGGACTTGCCACAAGCCATGCAGTGCCTTGCTACCGGTCGATTGATTGGGACTGCCATTGTAGAGATAGGATCTTGTTGAAGAGCCACTCATGACTCAACTCATCGTGCATGGTGGAGCCGGTCATGGAATCGCAGATGCGGAGCGTGTTCGCAAAGAGATTGCGCTGGTCTTGAAAGCCGGCATGATGCGCCTGCAGGAACAAGGCTCTCTGGAAGCCGTAATCCAGATCGTGCAAGGGATGGAAGACAATCCAATCTTTAATTGCGGAACTGGCTCCACCCTAAATCTTGATGGAGAAGCGGAAATGGATGCATCCGTAATGACCGGGGATGGCAGATTTGGAGCTGTGGCAGCATTGCAGCGTGTACGAAACCCGATCCTGGTAGCACGCAAAGTGATGGATGAAACCGATCATCTCTTATTAGTCGGTGACGGTGCTCTTCAATTTGCCCGGCGCTGGGGATTTGTGGATTGGGATTCCGTGACACCCGAACGTCGAAAAGCACTGGAAGAAATGAAAGAAAAGGGCAGTCCTTACTTCCCTCATTTACACCAACATTTCAAGGATACTTACAGTACTGTGGGCGCTGTGGCCCGCGATGACGAGGGAAAGTTAGCTGTTGCCACTTCCACCGGAGGGATCACTGGAAAGCTTCCGGGTAGGGTAGGGGATTCTGCCATTTGCGGAGCGGGAACATATGCCTGCTCTTGGGGTGCTGTCTCTGCCACCGGGCATGGTGAAGAAATTATGCGGCACATGCTAGCCTTTCGAACCGGCCAGTCGATGAAATTCCTCAAGACTTCGATAGCCATCCAACAGTCGCTGATGGAAAAACCGGCTTTCCGAGTCGGTTTGATCGGGATCGATTGGCGTGGAAATGTAGGCCTGGGATACTCCACGAAAGCGATGGCTTGGGGGTATTCAAACGATGAAAAGTTGGTTCTTTTTTAAAGTGCGCAGGTTTTGACAAGGCTACACAGGGTAAGCACAATTAAACCAAGATGTCAGTGAATATTGGGGAAACCCTCCGCACAGCTCGTGTTTCGCAGGGGATCATCCTGGAAGAAGTCGAACGAGCGACCCACGTGAAATACAAATATCTCGTTGCGATTGAGAGCAATGAATTTGGCGAGATTCCTGCTTTGGCCTATGTACGCGCGTATGTGCGCAAATATGCCGAATTCATCGGCCTTGATCCAGAACCACTACTTGAAGCGATACAAAGCACAGTCCCTGCTACATACAAGCTGGAGCTAGATGCGGAGCGCGTCCCGACACCTTCTGTGAATGCATTTTTGAAACGGAGAAATCCTTGGCAACGTGTACTCTGGATAGGAATTGGGGTTGTTGTCGGACTGATCCTGATCCTCTTGCTGATAAACTGGCTAGTACCAAGCGTACCGTCAACAGGAACTCCTCCTGTTTCGTCAACAAAATCCAATAATCCGTCACCTAGTGAACCGACCCCCAATTTAACTGGTTCCCCGGAACCTACCGAGAGCATACTTCCGTCTTCCCAAGCAGGACCAGAAATCGAATTTCGCGTGACTGCCATCGAAAGTGGCAGCCTAACAATAGTCGTCAATGGAAAAGCCCAATTTGAGGGGACAATGGAAGTAGGCCAAAAAGGTACATGGCGAGGCTCTTCGTTCCGGTTGACTTTCGACGATCCCGCAAAATATGCGCTTGAGATCGACGGAGCGGAAATTGTCGCTCCACTTCCGCTCGTTTTTGCTTATCCACCAGCCACTCCGTGAGACAGCGGATCTCTCTGATTAATCTGGGTTGCCCCAAAAACCAGGTTGATGGGGAACGGATGTTGGCTCATTTTGCGCAAAAGGGTTTTCAATTGGTTCCGGAGCAACATACAGATTGGCTGTTGATCAATACCTGCGCGTTTATCGATCCCGCTAAAAAGGAAAGCCTAGGAGAGATCCAAAGAGCGATCAAGCGACAACAAAACGGACGTTTGGATAAGATTCTCGTAATGGGATGCCTAGCAGAGGATTTGCGTGACCGGCTGCGTGAGGATTTCCCACAAATCCACCAAATTTATACAATGTCCGACTTGCAAGAGCTGGAAGCAGCAAACAGTCCTCGCGTGTTAACCACTTTCCCCTTTGCCTACTTAAAAATCGCTGAAGGATGCCACCGTCAATGCTCTTTCTGCAGGATCCCCTCTCTGCGAGGTTCCTATCGTTCTCTACCGCCGGAATGGTTGGAACGAGAGGCGCGCGCTCTATTTGAGATGGGCATACAAGAACTAGTATTGGTGGCACAAGACACAATCTCATGGGGAATTGAAATCTACGGAAAGCCGCATCTGATCGAACTGATAACACTGCTGACTTCCATTGGTTTCCCATGGGTACGATTGCTGTATTTGCATCCACAGTGGTGTGACCGGAAGTTTCTCCTGGCTTTAAAACAGCTGCCCGGAGTCGTTCCTTACCTAGATGTTCCTTTCCAACATATCGACACTGGTATTTTGACTGCCATGAAACGGTACGAAAGCGAATCGGACGTCCGCCGGATCGTGAAAGATATCCGTGATGAATGGCCAGAGGCTTGCCTGCGATCTACATTCATTGTTGGATTCCCTGGTGAGACGGAGCAAGCTTTCGAGAAGTTATTGGCTTTCATAAATGAAGTGAAATTCGATCGACTTGCCATCTTTCCGTTTTCACCGGAGGAAGGGACGATTGCCAGCACACTTTCAAACCAGATCACCGAGCGCGAAATACAACAACGGTACCAAAGACTGTGGATTGCGCAAAAAAAGATTTGTCAAGAAACGAACCGGCGCTGGATTGGTTGCAACATGAAGGTCCTAGTCGATCGTAGCAAGGGCGGGGCCATGGTTGGCCGAACATTCCGGGATGCGCCGGAAATCGATAGCCATGTCCGAATGAAAGGATCGAAAGAAGCGGGTCAATTCGTTAACGTCCGCATCACTAAAGCTCTAGGATATGATTTAATAGGAGAAATTGGCGAGGAGGAGTAGCATGAAACAAACGTTTTCTGCCAGAGACGCTGCGCCACCGGTCGGTCCTTATTCCCCTGCTCTTCGCTGTGGAAATTGGATCTTCATTTCAGGTCAAATCCCGCTGGATCCCCTTGGCAACCTTGTCACGGGAGATATCGTGCAACAGACAGAGCGGGTGCTTTACAATATCAAGACGCAGTTGGAAGCTGCAGGCTGTTCGATGGCCGATGTTTGCAAAACAACGATCTTCCTGAGAAACATGGAGGATTTTGCCGCAGTGAATAAAATATACGGCCTGGCGTTTCCTGAACCGTTTCCTGCACGATCAACTGTAGAAGTAACCGCATTGCCTAAGGGTGCACAAATTGAGATTGAAGCCATCGCTCTTCTACCAGAAGGAGCGTCGTAACTTGTACGAGAATTTTTGGGGGCTGCGTGAACAACCTTTTGGAACAACGCCGGATCCCGCCTTTCTTTACTTTTCCCCTCAGCATGAAGAAGCCTTTGCCCGGATACGATATGCCATTCATTCCCGAAAAGGCCTGGCTATGCTTACCGGCGTTGTAGGAACCGGAAAAACGACCCTCTGCCGAGGTGTTATCGGCCAATTGACGAACGCAAAAGCAGCGGTCATTCTAAACCCAAAGAATACGCCTGTACAAATGCTGAAGGATATTACCTACGAATTCGGCTTCGAACATATCCCATTCTATAAACGGGATGTGGTTGCCATTCTACGCAAGTTTGCCCTGGACCAACTTGAAATTGGTAATACCTTGATCATCGTTATGGACGAAGCCCAACTATTGGCGCGCAATTGCTTGGAAGAAATCCGTCTTCTAACCAATTGGGAGACTAACAAAGAGAAGTTATACACGGTTCTGCTGATTGGCCAGCCAGAGCTTGAGGTCCGATTGCGCCGAATTCCACAGCTCAATCAACGCGTGGTGATACGAGCTCGATTGGCATCTTTAGGAGAAAAGGAAACTATTGATTATGTCATGCACCGCCTGCGGATAGCCGGGTCTCCACTATTCCCGTTCACACCTGACTCTCTGGCCGATATTTATCGCTACTCCGCAGGAATACCGCGTTTGATCAATATGATCTGCGATATGTGCTTGTTGGAAGGTTACATCCGTCGTACGAAGAAACTCGATATTTCTATTGTACAGGATGTCGTTAAGGACTTGGGAGGAGTGCTTGAGGATGCCAAGATTCAGTGAACTGATGAAGCAAGAGAAACGCCAGAAGAAAGCACCGTCAGAGGGGACAGCCCAATCAACCCCGCCCGCCGAAAGCACGGAAAAAATAATCCTATTTCTGCCCATGCACCAACTTCGATGGTTGGAACAAGTAGCAAAAGAGTGCAAGATCCGCGGGGGAAAACAGTTATGGCTGGGTGAAGTAGTCCGGGCATTGATTGAAGGGCACATCGGTCACCCTCTAAATTTGGCTGGTATTGAAACAGAACACGATTTGGCACGGCGGGTCAAGGAGCTGTTGCCTTGAAGCCATGACAATGATCGTGGCCATCGATGGGCTTGCTGCTTCTGGAAAAAGCAGCTTGGCTCAGGCTATAGCGAAAAAGTGCAGTCTGTTTTATGTCGATTCGGGCTCCTTCTATCGTTTCATAACCTATCGGTTGCTTTGTGAGGGCATTTCACCGGATCAGCACGATGCTATTTGTTCGTTTCTGCCAATGGTTCGCTTTCATTACCGCACGGCTCGGCATTTTTGGAAAGGGAGAGATGTTAGTGAAGCTTTACGTTCCAGTGCGATTGACGAACTCGTTTCTGGGGTGGCCAGGATCGGTTTGGTTCGAAAAAAAATCAATCGAACCGTACGGCATCTCGTAAAGCATAAACCGGCTGTAGTAGAGGGACGAGATATCGGTACAGTGGTATTTCCAAAGGCCGATTTGAAGATTTTTCTATTAGCGTCAGAAGAAGCACGGATAGCTCGCAGAAACCAACAGAGACAAGAATGGGGGCATTCAGCAGAGAGAGAGTGCGTGAAAAAAAATATACGGTTGCGAGACCAAATTGATTCAGAAAGGGAAATTGCTCCACTGGTTCCTGCTACCGATGCTGTAATCATCGATACATCACAACTTACCCTGGAGGAGACAGTGGCTCGAGGCTGCAAACTCGTGCAAGAATGCTGGAAAAAACATGGCTGATCCTCCAATCGTCCTCATCCTGGGGAGGCCAAATGTCGGAAAATCGGCATTGTTCAACCGGATCGGCCAGCGACGAAAATCCATTGTGCACCCCTTCGAAGGAGTAACGAGGGATATCGTCGGGGTAGAAACTGATTGGAATGGCCGAGCGTTCCGCTTGGTAGATAGCGGTGGACTTGATTTCACTTCCGGAGACGAGATCAAAGATCAGGTGCAGGAAATTGCACTTTCTGCCATAAAAGGTGCAGCTCTTCTGCTTCTGGTAGTGGATGCCAAGTCAGGACTTCAACCGCTAGATCGGGAAATTGCTCAACAGATTCGCTCCAGCGGGAAGCCCGTACTGCTAGTGGCAAATAAAATTGACTCCCGGGAGGGAATTGCCAAGTCATTCGATTTTTTTTCTCTTGATTTAGGGGATCCTATTCCGGTTTCTGGTTTAAACGGATTCAACATCGGTGACTTGCTGGATGAAATCAGTCTGCGCTTGCCTGCCGGAGAAACCAAGCCACCTTTCCCCGTACCCAAGATTGCCATCGTTGGGCGTCCAAACGTCGGCAAATCGTCTTTGCTGAATGCCCTTCTGGGACGAAAACAAGCCATTGTGGCAGGCACGCCTGGTACAACAAGGGATGCTGTAGATTCCTTTTGGGTCACCACAAAGGGTTCTTATCTTCTTGTCGATACGGCTGGAATCCGTCACAAATCAAAAGTGAGTGAAGATGTAGAGTATTACAGTATTCTGCGGGCGACAGAGGCGATCGAACGATCTGACATGGCTTTGCTTGTAGTGGATGCCGAAGCTGGTATCTTGAGCCAGGACAGAAAAATCGCTGGACTAATCCAACAAGCGGAGAAAGCCTGTCTGATTGCTGTCAACAAAGTGGACCGAGTGGATTTCGTCTTGGAAAAAAGAGACCAGTTCCTGACCCACCTTCACCACGAGCTTGATTTCATGGCTTATGCAGAAACCGCGTTTCTTTCTGCAAAAACTGGTTTCGGTTTATCTCAAATTCCGCAATGCGCACAGATCATCTTGGAATCGTACTTCGCAAAGGTCTCTACTGGTAAGCTGAACCGGGTGTTAAGGGACATTCTCGACGAACGACCTCCCCCAGCCAATCCACTGGGAGGATTGAAGATTTTTTATGCTACACAGCGGGCATCCGCTCCGCCAACATTTCTCTTGTTTGCAAATCGACCCCAAAACCTTCATTTCTCCTACGAGCGTCACCTTAAGACAGAATTTCGAAACCGATTGGAATTGAAAGGGACTCCAGTCCGATTGGAACTACGTTCGCGGGAAGGCTGAGGTTTGCAGAGACCGGGAGAACCTGGTATGATCTGCCCGTGGCTCGGGGCGTGGCGCAGCTTGGTAGCGCACCTGTCCGGGGTGCAGGTGGTCGGAGGTTCAAATCCTCTCGCCCCGACCATAAATGAATTTTCCCCATAACGGTGAAACCAATGAATCAGTATGACCTGATCATCGTGGGAGCGGGCCCGGCGGGGATTTTTGCCGCCCTGGAAATTGTTAAAATGCAGATTCCCATTCGCATCCTACTCCTGGAAAAAGGAATGGAGCTGGATCAACGGAAGTCTCTGATCTGCGGTTGGGGTGGCTCTGGTGCATATTCAGATGGAAAGCTTACCCTGACACCGGAAATCGGTGGATACCTGAAGGATCTGTTGGGATACGAGGAAGCTGCCAAACTGATCGCATATGTAGACCAGATCTATATAGATTATGGTGCTCCCAAGGAAGTATTTGGCGAAGACGAGGACAGTACCGGAGAACTTGCCCATAAGGCCGCACTAGCCAATTTGCGGTACATTCCCGCTCGTATTCGGCACCTGGGCACAGACAATTGCACTGAAATCCTTCGGAAATTTCGCACAACACTGAACCCGCACGTCGATATTTTCACGGACCGACCCGTAGCCCGCATTCTGACGGAAAACGGGAAGGTTTTGGGTGTGGAGACCGTGAATGGTGAATCCTTTACCTGTGATTACCTGGTTGTAGCGCCGGGACGGGAAGGCGCATCATGGCTGGTGGAAGAATGGAAACGACTAGACCTAACCATGGCGCGAAACCCGGTGGACATTGGAGTGCGCGTGGAGGTGCCTGCGGCCGTACTGGAGCCGTTGACAAATGTATCTTTTGAAGCCAAATTGGAGTATTTCAGCAAATCATTTGATGACCGTGTTCGGACATTTTGCATGTGTCCCTATGGAGTGGTTGTCATGGAAGGATCCGATGGCGTGACGACCGTTAACGGACATAGCTACGCCAATCGAAGAACAGAAAACTCTAATTTCGCTATTTTGGTATCTACACGCTTCACGGATCCCTTCCGGGAGCCGATAACCTATGGACGATACATTGCCCGCTTGGCCAATTTGCTGAGTGGTGGGGTGATCATTCAGCGTCTGGGCGACTTGGAGGCAGGGCGACGTTCCACGGACGATCGAATTGCGCACAGTATCGTTCGTCCCACGCTCAAAGAGGCAACACCGGGTGATTTATCCTTTGTCTTACCATACCGGTACCTGACAGACATCCTTGAAATGCTGAAAGCCCTCGATCAGTTGGCGCCCGGCGTGGCTTCGCGTCACACCCTGCTCTACGGATTGGAAGTAAAATTCTATTCGTCCCGACCCAAACTTAGTGCGCAGTTGGAAACTGAGATTACAAACTTGTTTGCGATTGGTGATGGAGCAGGAATCACTCGCGGTTTAATGCAGGCTTCCGCTTGTGGCGTGGCCGTAGCAAGAGAAATCAGCCGCCGAATCAGTGGCTGAGAGAGCCAGTTCCCAAGCGGCGCAATGAGATGTCGGTAACGGTTTTGGTAGGTTTGGGTTGGGGAGACGAAGGGAAGGGCAGGGTGATCGATTTTTTGGCTCCTGCTTATCACATTATTGTTCGTTTCAATGGCGGTGCCAATGCAGGTCACACAGTTGTTGTAGATGGTGTCACGTTTCGATTTCATTTATTGCCTTCCGGGATGCTGTATCCAGAAAAGACGTGTGTAATAGCCCACGGTGTAGTGTTAGATCCAGCCCGACTGGTCGAAGAGCTGGCTGAAGTACGTCGGACAAAGCCAAATTTGGCTCGTTTGCTTATCAGTGACCGATGTCATCTTGTACTGCCTGTTCACAAACAACTCGACCTGCTGGAAGAGGCCTTCCGCGGCGGTGGAAAGCTGGGCACAACCGGGCAAGGCATCGGGCCGGTGTATGAAGACAAGGTTTCTCGCAAGGGGATTCGCATCTGTGACCTCTACAGCCCACTACTGCTCGAGAAAATAGAGCTTTTTCTAGCAGAAAAAAACAAAATATTAGTGGACATCTATAAAGAAGAACCGGTGAATCCAAGGTCCCTACAACAGCAGTTGTTAACATTTGCCCAGTTTGTTCAGCCGTTTTTAGTGGATACACTCCTGTTTTTGCAGGAAAGACTGAATCACGGAGCGTCCATCTTAATGGAAGGCGCGCAGGGGGCACTGCTTGATCATGAAATTGGTACGTACCCCTTCGTCACCTCCACTTCGCCGATGGCAGGGATGGTTTCTTTGGGAGCGGGTATTGGTCCAAAACAAATAGACAGGATCGTCGGTGTTGTGAAAGCTTACGCAACCAGAGTAGGCACGGGTCCCTTCCCCACGGAACTACGAAACGAGATCGGTGAAGGCATGCGCCAACGAGGGCGGGAATTTGGGACGACAACCGGTCGGCCTAGGCGATGCGGTTGGTTTGACTTGCCACTGATTCAATATGCACTTTCCGCCAATTCACCCGATGAGTTGGTTCTAACAAAACTCGATGTTCTCAGCGGGTTGGAACACTTGCAAGTATGCGTTGGCTATCACAAGAGCAACTTACCTATAAAGGGCATTCCTGCGCTAGCGGAAGAACTGGATCAATGCATCCCGGTCTATCAGACGATGCCGGGTTGGAGGGAAGAACTCTCTGGTATCCGTCGATTGACCGATTTGCCGAAAAACGCAATACAATTTATCCATTTTCTCGAATCCTATTTAAAAGTACCGATTCGATCTGTTTCCATCGGCCCCCAGCGGGAGGAAATGCTATTGGTGTAGAAGGTGACAAGTGATGATTCGACAGCCGGCCGTTTCAGGATCTTTCTATCCAGGCAACGAATCGCAATTGCGGAAAACCGTCGAAGAATGTTTTCTTCATCCCAAAGGACCAGGACAACTCCCTGGGTTGTCCTTGGCTAGTGAGGCCAATCTTTTTGGACTCATTGTTCCGCATGCCGGCCTCGCATGCTCTGGTCCCATTGCTGCACACTCCTATTTACGACTCGGGCAAAGTCCTTGGAAGTGGCTCCTAATCGCAGGTCCAAATCACACCGGCTTGGGAACGGCATGGGCTTATGAAGACAGCGGTTCCTGGCGGACCCCCCTGGGTGATAGTCCAATTAACAAAGAAAAAGCTGCAATCATTGGAGCTATAGCCGGGCTGAAAATTGATCCCGTCTCGCATTGGCGGGAACATTCCATTGAAGTTCAGCTACCTTTCATCCAATATATCCGTAGCGATGCCACATTTGTACCACTTTGCGTTGGGACAAACAGCCTGACAGAGTGTCGCAGAGTAGGGGAGGAGCTGGGCCGGATCCTCTTGACAGACCTCTCAGGAATCATGATCGCTTCCACTGATTTTTCTCATTACGTACCGAAACAAAAAGCTTTGTTTCTAGATCAAAAGGCTATCGATTCGATTCTCTCTTTGGATTCCGAAGGACTTTGGCGAGCCGTGAATGAGGTACCGGTCACCATGTGCGGCTATATGCCGGTTATTCTGTTAATCGAGGCGGCCATTCAAGCCAGAATCTCAAGAGTGGAATTCCTCTCCTACGCAACCTCCGGGGACACATGCGATCCGTTGGGCCAACAAGTCGTGGGGTATGCCGCAATAGCGTTCCACCGTTCCTGATTCTTTACACAAATTTCATAATTCCTTTGGTTCAAGTTCAAATTGCTGGTATTAAATGAAAAAAAGGAGAACTTACAAAATGAAAAGAATGGGCTCGGTTTTGATCTTGACTTTCGTGCTGATTGCGTTGCTGTCTGGATGTGTATATCAAATGCCCAACGGCGGTTCTTCACCCAGTGCGATCCTCACAAATAACCCAACGCTAGCTACAGAGAGTGCCACGAACCCTTCCCAAGAACCAAAGGGATATACGGAGCAGACACAGGAAGCCATTACGCGGGCGGTTGCACTTGTTGCCCCAGCGGTTGTATTCATAGATACAAAGTTCCAACCGGAGCAAGGAGGTTTCTCTTTTCCAGACGTTCCCTATTTTTCCCCAGGACCATCTCAACCGCAGGAAGGGCAAGGTTCAGGGGTGATCGTAGACGGAAATAATGGTTATATTCTGACCAATAACCATGTCGTGCAAAATGCATTGGAGATCAAAGTGACCCTACCAGATGGGCGGACGTTCACTGGGAAGGTGCTCGGTTCGTACCCGATTTCCGATATCGCGGTGGTAAAAATCGAGGGAACCAATTTACCAGAGGCAAAAATGGGAGACACCACCAACCTAAGAGTTGGATCTTGGGCTATCGCTATTGGCAATCCATACGGTTTCGAAAATACAGTGACGGTCGGTGTAGTCAGCGCGTTCAATCGAACGTTATCCTCCCCGGAGACTGGGCGACCCCTGCAGGACTTGATCCAAACCGATGCGGCCATCAATCCTGGGAATTCCGGTGGCGCGTTAGTGAATATTTCAGGAGAAGTGATTGGTATCAATACGGCGATCATGCCTTACGCGCAAGGCATGGGGTTTGCGGTAGATATCAATGCCGCCAAGTCTATTTTCAGCGACCTTGTTCAGCTGGGACGCGTCGTCCGTCCCTGGCTTGGTATCACCTATACAAAGGTCACCGATCAGATAGCCAAGGATCTGAATCTAACCGAAATCACGGGCGTGGTCGTGCTGGAAGTCATAGGAGATAGTCCTGCAGCAAAAGCCGGTCTACAGAAAGATGATGTAATCCAAACCATCAATGGTGAGAAACTGACTAAAATGGAAGTGTTGCGTCAGATCATCAAAGCAAAGAAAGTGGGCGATGATGTTACATTGCAGGTATGGCGGTCAGGGAAAGTATTGAATCTCACGCTCACATTGCAGGAAATGCCCGCAGAATTGCCCTAAGCATGGCCCTAAGCATGGCCTTCTCGATTGACAGCATGTCCACAGCAGTCATAATGAAAACAAGCCTGCTCGGAGGCGAGCAGTAAGAAAGAACATTTTGGAGGAAGATTGAATGACCGAAGGGAAAGTGAAGTGGTTTAACACCCAAAAAGGGTGGGGTTTTATTGAGGTTGAAGGCGGCAAAGACGTCTTCGTGCACTATTCCGCCATTAGCGGGGAAGGCCATCGGGCTTTAGAAGAGGGCGATCGGGTGCGATTTGATATCGTAGACGGTCCCAAGGGACCCCAAGCCGCCAACGTAGAGAAACTGAAGTAGGATTTCATCGGGGCTCCTCGGTTTTCCGATCGGTTCCGCAGGAGAGAAAACAACTTACGTACGGTTCCGTCACTGCGCAGTGGGTAGAAGCGCTGGCCAATCCGTGGCCTGATGGCGTATGAATACAACACCAACCTATGGCCGGCGATTCGACCTCTGTCAGCTAGAGCAGAGGGTAGGGGAGGCCCAGTTTTCGTTAGCATCTTGCAGTCTTTGCCCTCTTGCGTGCGGCGTAGATCGATTGAAAAAGCGCGGTGCCTGCACTACATCGCGCTGGGCTGAAGTAGCCAGCTTTAATGCACATTTTGGTGAAGAGCCTCCCATTTCGGGCAAAACGGGTTCCGGTACGATTTTTTTTTCTCATTGCAACTTGCATTGTATTTACTGCCAGAATTACCCCATCAGTCAATTTGGCAATGGGCGGACAATACAACCGTTAGAGCTGGCAGACATGATGATGAATCTACAACAAAGTGGATGTCACAACGTCAATTTCGTCACGCCAAGTCACATGGTTGCGCAGATCCTGGAAGCCCTTCTGATCGCAGTAAAAAGAGGTTTTTGTTTACCATTGGTCTACAACACTTCCGGATATGATTCGCCGAAAGCACTTGCATTATTGGATGGGATTATCGACATCTACATGCCGGACATGCGATATTCCATCAATGAAATTGCCGCATTGCTATCCGGT
>JAPLHX010000030.1 GCA_026389415.1 Coprothermobacterota bacterium
ATCCAACAGATCGCTCAGGATGAACTCGGCCTTACCCGCTCCACTTGCCGGATTGAAAACGATCAGCGCGTGCTTCATCTCACTGCTCGATTATAGGAGGAGCAAGCCTATGCCGCGCAGAAGTGTCGCAGCGTCACGACCGGCTGAGGGGATTCCATCAGAACGTGCCTTCTTTGTTTGGCAATTTGCCGTGGCGGTGGGCGATGATCTGCGCCAGGATGGAGATCGCAATTTCCCCCGGTTTCTCCCCACCGATATCCAGCCCGATGGGCGCCTGCACCGATTGCAGCCGCTCCTCCGGAATTCCAGCGGTCCGCAGATGAGCCAAAACCTTCGACACCTTCGATTTGCTCCCGATCATGCCGATATAGGCCGGTAGCGGAGATTTTTTCAACGTAACGGCCAGTACCACTTCGTCCGCCGAATGACCCCTGGTCACGATCACCACGTAATCGGTGGGTCGATAGGAAATCTCCGACATGGCCTGGAGATAATCTTGGGCTCGTACCTCATTAGCGCAAGGAAACCGCTCTCGGTTGGCGAATTGCACGCGGTCGTCCACCACCACCAAGCGGAAGTCCAAATCTTCGATTTTCGCTCCAATCGATTGGCCGATATGCCCGCCACCGAACAGATACAGGGAGGGAGGAGCGCCCACCGGCTCGATGTAGACATCCGCTTCTCCACCGCAGAGCACGCCAATTCCTTCCCGTTCTTCTTCCTTCAGCTCGAAATGGCGTATTCGAGGCTGTCCATCCCGTATGGTTTTCAACGCTTCCTCCATCACAGAGGCCTCCAGTTTGCCGCCTCCGACTGTGCCCAGGATGTGGCCATCGGGATAGACCAGCATCTTGAAATTGGTTCGGCCGGGACTGGCGGCGGAGGCATTGACCACGATCGCCAACGCTCCATTCTGTCCTTCGTTTCGCAATCGCACGATTTCCTCATATATGTCCAGCATATCTAGTAATGTGCCGAATTTCCCAACAGGAATCAAGGGCTGCGATGGCCCACTCAGAGAAGGAACGGGAAGTTTGTTTGGCAGATTCGACTTTCAGTCAGACTATCGATTAAAAACTTGCTAAGATGGAGCAACACATGTATTGGAGGAAGGCGATGAAAAAGCTGTTGGTAGTATTTCTGGTTGTCGCTTGTATCCTTCCGGGGATTGCGCTGGCAGAAGGGCCGCAGAAGCCTTCGTACCAGGTTCCCTTGTGGAAAGTAGCGGATGGTGTACATTTCCAGGGATCGTATGCCATGGACTACAGTACAGCTCTCGTCAAAGCCTATCGCTTTGATCAAGATCCACGCTTCTCCATGGAAGCAATGGTGCAGTTCGGCAAGGTCAGCTATTTGACCTTCCTATACTACGGGCCGCAGGGAGACACCTTGACCGGCATGTTCCTGTTCGAGCATCCTTCGCACTGGGTGGTGCCACCGGACAGCCAAAGGGCCGGCCTTAAGAAAGACACCCTGATGGAGGATGGGCACCGGTTATTGGGTGAGACCCTGCTGGCTGTCTGGCCGGAAGCTCCGATCGAGGGAAATCCGTTTGACCCGGTGTTGCGGTTGTTCACGCCCCTCCATCCCGGCCACATCTACCAACCGTTGAGCCCGATGGACCTGCAAACCATGCAGAAGCAGTTGGAAGCACTGCTGGCTGTTCCCCTATCTGCCTCGGAGGGTCCTTTGGAGTTCTCCAGTGAAATCGCGGGAACCTTTTCCCAGTTGGAAGCAAAGGGCACCGGCGTCCAGGTCCCCCTCTTCGCTACCTACCAGAAACTCACCGGCTGGTTCCAGCAGAACGGCTGGACCGCAGATTCGCAGTTCTTCGCCAGCGGGGTGACCGGGGAAGTGATGGGATACCGCCAGGAGCAAAAGCTGGCCGTGATCCAGGTGCTGTGGCTTCCCCCTCCGGGTTATCCGTTTGGCCCGGACAAACCGATCGATATCAACGATTTTCCCCCTGATCAGCAGGTGATGCGCGTGCTGATCCAAATCGGAGAGATCAAAGAGTAAGAATAGGCTGTAGCCGAATCGAACAAGGAGGTCTGTAATGAAACGAATATTGGTAATTGCAT
>JAPLHX010000273.1 GCA_026389415.1 Coprothermobacterota bacterium
GGGTGGATGCCCCCAGACTGACACCCTCAATGCGCATCGCCCTTTCCGATCTGGGTCTGGAAAAGATTATCGTGATCTATCCCGGTGAGAAGAGGTATTCCCTGGCCAAAAAGATAGAGGTAGTCCCGATAAATCAAATCTCCAGTCTGTGAAGACCTTTGCTCGAACGAGAACATTTCTGTTGTTTCCCATCTTTTTCCCTCTTCATGCAATACGTTTATTTTATAAAGAAGAAGTTGGAGATTCGCAGAATCTGCTCACTCGATTTCAAGTTTTGCGTCCACCACTATACCGCCGCCACCTTTTTCAAAAAGGATGAGGGGATTAATATCCAGGGTTTTAATCTCACTATGTTCCCAGAGAAGCCGAGAAATATTGACGAGGATGCCGGCAAGATAATCAACGTCGTAGGGCTTTTTCTCCCTGAATCCTTTTAGGATATCAATGCCACTAAGTTCCGCTATCATCTGTTGGGCGGTTTTTTCGTCAATGGTCATATTGCATACCAAATCCTTCACCATGTCAGGCGCTCCTTTCTTTGTGATGAACAATAGGCGATCGCTCTTCATTCCAGTGTTAGTTCCCAGCGGAAGAAACCAGCGTTCTTTACCCCTTCGTTTTCTCTTACTCCCAGTGATCCAGGTAGGTTTTTTGCTCTTCCGTCAAAGAGTCAATGTGAACTCCTAAGGATTCCAATTTCAGTCGAGCCACCATTAAATCGATGTCTTTCGGCACGGGATGAACCTTCGATTCCAGTGTCGTGGCTCCAAGAGCAAGATATTCAGCGCACAGAGCTTGGTTGGTGAACGACAAATCCATCACCCCTGCCGGATGGCCTTCGCCGCAGGCCAGGTTCACCAAGCGACCCGAGCCCAGCAAGTATGCATGTCGTCCATCCGCGAAGACGAATTCCTCAATATGCTCGCTCACCATTCGTCGGCTCGCGCTCAGTAAGGCCAAGGCCTCTAAATCGATTTCCACATTGAAGTGGCCCGCGTTGGCCAGGATCGCCCCATCTTTCAGCCGTTCCAATGCATGTTTCCCAATCACTTGCGTATTGCCGGTCGCGGTAATGAACAGGTCGCCTAGGCTAGCGGCATCGGCGATGGGCATCACCTCGAAACCGTCCATCAAAGCTTCCAGGGATTTTATCGGGTCGATTTCGGTCACGATGACCCGAGCTCCCATGCCTTTGGCCCGCCAGGCGATGCCGCGTCCAACCCATCCGTAACCGCACACCACGACCCGACTGCCGGCCAACAGGAGGTTTGTTGCCCGCAACACACCATCCAGCGCGCTTTGACCTGTGCCGTAGCGATTATCAAAGAGATGCTTGGTCAGGGCGGAGTTCACCGCGATCACCGGGAAACGCAGCTTCCCTTCCTGGGCCATATTGCGCAAACGAGTGACACCGGTCGTGGTTTCTTCTGTCCCTCCCCGTACGCTGGTTGCGCCCTTGGCGTGATAACGAATGGTGAGATCCGCACCGTCATCGATTAACAGTTGAGGCGTTCCTGCCAGAACTTGCTCGATATTGGCGAAGTATTCCATTTCCGTTTCCCCCCGCCAGGCAAAGATGTGGACACCTTCCTGCGCCAGGTAGGCGGCAATATCGTCCTGTGTGGAGATAGGGTTGGAACCCGCTAAAAATACCTCAGCCCCACCGTCGCGCAGGGTAAGCGCCAGATTGGCTGTCTTGGCTGAAACATGCAGACAAGCCCCTACGAGGATGCCTTTCAGCGGTCGGTCTTTCTGGAAGCGTCGCCGGATTCCCAATAGAACCGGCATCTGGTGAGCTGCCCACTCCGTCCGTTCTTTGCCTTTCGGCCAAAGCCCGATATCCTTGATCTTGCTTTCCATATCGTTCTCCTTGATCTCCTTTCCCTAATTCCTTTACTGTTTTGCACGGCTGATTCTACCAAGATCAGTAATTTCCCAACCGGTCTCCGGGCATTCCAGGCATCCCCCTTTCACTGGAGCGATCTTTCCACCTTTTGCCCCCGCGAGAACTTGGGGAAGCGATCTTTCCGTCTGGGTCCTCCCGAACCGTTAACCCTATTGTAGCGGGAACTGTTCTAAAATACTGGCATGAAGATCGATCTTCATACGCATAGCCGCGCTTCAGACGGATCACTTGCTCCCAGGGAATTGATCGAAGAAGCCATTCGACAAGGAGTGGATGTCCTCGGCCTCACGGATCATGACACGATGAGCGGCTTGGCGGAAGCGCGCCAAGCCGCAAAAGAGCACCGCTTGACATTCATTCCCGGAATCGAATTCTCCACCGAAACCGGCAATGCTGAATTGCACATCCTGGGATACTTTGTGCAGGAGAATCATCCGGCATTGTTGGCTCTCCTGGGTAAACTGAAGACCTCACGGCACGAACGAATCTTCCGCATTATCGGCAAACTGGCGACAGTAGGAGTTCATTTGCAACCGGAGGATGTCATCGAAGAGGCGAAAGACGGCGTCTACGGTCGCCCGCAGGTAGCCCTGGCCCTGGTTCGACATGGATATGTGCAGACGATCGAAGAGGCGTTTGAGCGATATCTAGGCAATCGCCGACCTGCTTACGTGTCCCACTTCAAACTTACCCCCCGGCAAGTGATCGAAAGGGTGCTTGAAGCAGGCGGCATCCCCGTCTTGGCGCATCCGGCCATTTCGGGCCGTGATGATTTAATTCCCAGTTTGGTCAAATCCGGATTGGCCGGCTTGGAGGTGTACTATTTGGAACACGATCGCGCAATGGTTGCCCGATATCTTCAAATGGCGAAGAAATGGGAATTGGTGGTAACCGGTGGCTCTGATTTCCATGGAAATACGGGCAAAGCTCCATCGCTTGGCGCTCCAGGACTAGCAGAAGCAGACATCCGGACCCTGCTGGAAAAAGTTCGGGAAACAGATTCTGCGGGACTGCTGTAAGCCTTTGACGGCAAGCCTGCCAAACCCCGATAGCATACTGATATGGAAAAATCGTCCATTCCGGCATCATGATTTCAGGCGTTTCAGGTTTGATCCGATCCTTGCTTCGAACTCGTATTATAATTGGCAAGGAGGTGAAACATGAACCAACAGTGGCAGGATTCTTATTTGTTGATGGAGTTGACCAAGCTACGCTCTTCCGACAAGGTGGATGAGGCATTTTCCTGGTTCTCGTATCAATTCCTAGCAAAGGATTATCTGGAGTTCCGGGAACAGTGTCCGCGCGGCAGCCCGGAACGACGGAAGTTCTCCACCGTCTGCAACTTCTTTGAACTGTGTGGCGCCCTTGTTTACCGCGGCGATCTCTCCGAAGATCTCTTCTTCGAAATGGGCTTCGGTCTGGACAGGGCTTGGCAGAAAATGAAGGGTTTAATTGTCGGTTTTCGGGCGGACACCGACCCCCGCATGTACGAGAACTTCGAGTGGCTCTATCGGCGCTCGCTAGAATGGGGAAAAACGAACCCGCCGAAATTCTAAGGCAATAACGACGGCTGGATTATCACGTCGTCCTCTTTTTCCAGATTCTCGTCCGGTCTCACGCGAGCTACCGCCGCCACGCGCTCGTCGTCTCCTACGCGAACCAAACGAACACCCGAAGCGCTTCGGCTATACGTTGGGATATCCTTGGTATTGATCCGAATGACTTTCGCGCTTTGGGTCACCACGATCACATCATCTTCGGGGGCAACAATGCGAATGCCGATCACAGGCCCGGTTTTCGATCGCACGCGGAAGCCAGCTACGCCGCGCCCCCCCCGCTTGTGCAGGGGCAATTGGTTTGGCTTGCATTTCTTGCCATAACCGCCCTCGGAAACCACCAACAGATCACAACCTGCGCGCAGCACCTCCAGACCGATGACAATGTCCCCCTCTTTCAATCGAATCCCGCGAACGCCGGAAGCGTCGCGTCCCATAGGGCGCAAATCGGAAGCTTTAAAATGGGCAGCCAGACCAGAGGAGGTGAATAGCACCATCTCATCCAATTGATTGGTGCGACGCACTTTGCAGAGAGAGTCCCCTTCGCGCAAGCCCATTGCCCGGATCCCTCGGCGTCCTGCATTCTTGAAAGCCAACAAGGCAACCCTTTTCACCTGGCCGCGTTTGGTCACCATCACGATGTAATCCTCGGGGGATTCCCGGGGAATGGGAATCGCGGTGGTGATGAATTCCTCTTCATTTAGAGAAAAGAAGGCGCGTACGGGAGAACCTCGATCGGTGCGAGAACCTTCCGGCACTTCGTAGGCTTGCACCCCGCAAACCCGACCAGAGCTGCTGAAGAACAACACCCTTTGGTGGGTGGAACAGACAAACACATCCTCCACCACATCTTCCTTGCGCAGGTTCTGGCCAAATACGCCAACACCGCCGCGTCGCTGTGATCGATAGGAAGACATCGGGATCCGCTTGAAATATCCATCCGCCGTGACGGAAATTACTACTTTTTCCTCGGGGATCAGATCCTCGGCGTTGTAAATTTCAACCTGGTCTTCGATCCGCGTGCGACGTGGATCTGCAAAACGGTCTTTTAAGGCTAGAAGTTCTTCCTTGATCACCTGTCGGATCTTGCCTTGATCAGCCAACAGAGCTTCCAGATGGGCGATATACTTTGTGACCTCTGCCAGTTCCTCGTCGATCTTGGTCCGTTCCAACCCGGTCAAGCGTGCGAGCCGCATATCCAGGATGGCTTGAGCTTGTACTTCGGACAGACCAAAGTGCTCCATCAAGCCCTGACGGGCAATCTCGACCGTCTTGGAACTACGGATCAAATTGACCACTTCATCGATCTGGTCAAGGGCAATCTGCAATCCCTGGAGGATGTGTTGACGTGCCTTGGACTTCTCCAGTTCGTAGCGGGAACGGCGTACCACGACATCGATGCGGTGATCTAGGAAGGCTCGAAGAATGGATTTCAAATCCAGGACTTTGGGGGAAGTAGCATTGAGCAAGGCCAACATGATCGCCCCAAAAGAAACCTGAAGTTGGGTGTGCTTGTACAACTGCTTGATGATCGTGGGCGGACGCGCTTCCCGCTTCAGTTCTAACACAACTCGCATACCGCGGCGGTCCGTCTCGTCTCGAATGTCGGAGATCCCGGATATCTTGCGATCACGGACCAATTCCGCGATCTTCTCCACCAACGTGGCCTTGTTTACTTGGTAAGGTAGTTCGCTGATGATCAACTGCTCTCGTCCACCCTTATGCTGCAGATCTAGGTCGATCTTGCCGCGGATGATCACTGCGCCCTTGCCAGTGTGGTACATCTGGCGGATGCCGTCCCGGCCCATGATGATTCCAGCAGTGGGGAAGTCTGGTCCGGGGATTTGTTGGATCAAATCATCGATTGTGCAATCAGGGGTGTCGATCAAATACACTACACCGTCGATCACTTCACCCAGATTGTGTGGAGGAATATTGGTTGCCATACCGACAGCGATACCTGAAGAGCCATTGATTAGTAGATTCGGCAATTTGGATGGCAGAACGGTGGGTTCTTGCAGCGTACCATCAAAGTTGTCGATGAAATCCACGGTAGCTTTATCGATGTCGGCCAACATCTCCATCGAAGTCCTGGCCAAGCGGACTTCTGTATAACGACTGGCTGCCGCTTCATCCCCATCCACCGAACCAAAGTTGCCATGCCCGTCGACCAGCATATAACGCATCGAAAAGTCCTGGGCTAAACGAACCAGAGCCTCATAGATTGCCACTTCTCCGTGCGGATGGTATTTACCAAAAACGTCACCCACCACACGTGCAGACTTCTTATAGGGTCGATCCGGCAGATTACCCAAATCCAGCATGGCGAAAAGGATGCGTCTGTGTACCGGCTTCAATCCGTCCCGCACATCGGGTAGAGCTCGACCGACGATCACGGACATAGCATAGTCGAGGTAGGAGTGCTTCATCTCCTCCTCAATTCTTACCTGCAATACTCGTTCGCCCAGGATTTTACTCACAAAACATGAACCTCGCTTGGCAGATAAAGGATCGTTCTACTGAGAAGAAAAGTATATCACCAGCGGGGGGTCAGGGCAAAATCGATCAGGCGGAAAGATCGAGAGTTGTCAGATGGGTCCGTGAGTGGAAGGGAGAAGCGCGAAACTATCTTGGCAATACCAGCGTTCTACTCGGAAAGAAGGCGCCCAAACCAAAGATTGGCTCTGTTCTTCCTGGTAAAGTCGTTCCCGCAACTGTGCCAATAAGCTTGTAGGAACCTGAAGGTTTGCCGATTCCTGGCGAAGCGCATCCTGTAGATATTGTTCAAATAGAGTCATCTTTGCTCTCCTTGTAGATTACTATCTACAATTAGAGTTGTTTTGTCAATAAAACGTTCAGTTGTTGGAAAACTTCATTTGCTCTTTCCGATTGCAAACGGTAGTAACTGTTTCCACCGCGCAATTCCGTTTGAACGAAACCGGCAACGCGCAACGTGGCCATGTGGTGCAGTATAGTCGGGTGAGCGAGGGAAAGAAGGCGAGCCAATTCGAGGGCATACATCTCACGCTGGGCGAGCAAGCGGACGATCTCCAAGCGAGTGGGATCGGCTAGCGCTCGTAATGCCCGTATCACCTCTCCTTTCGCCGCCTCATCCTGATTTCGGGGAGATCGAGCCGGGAAAATGAGGAGAAATTCTTTCTCTGAAGACTGATTGAAAACGAAAGGTGTGCTATAGAAGGAAGGTGCGAAAGTGAATTGCTTCCCGCTTAGGGTTGCAGGCAAGATCAATCCACCAGCGATCTGCGAGAGGATTTCGGTCATGGAAGAGAGACGAGCCATCTCCTGCAAGCGCTTGGCACTTCCCTCCAGCTCGGGCAAAATACGTTCGAATTCGTGCGAAAAAAAACCAATCCAGTACTCCGAAAGTAAAACAATGAAGTCTTTGTGAAGCTCTTCACGATGTTTGTGAAATGCTTCCAAGCGGGATAACGTTTCCACCGAATAGCGTCCCTGCAATTCTTTTAATGCCCTGCGCTCCTCTTCGGTCAATTTCCGCTTTTCCCATAGGTGATGCAACAAAGAAGGGAGTAGAGGCATTGCCGGGTCCAGTCGAGCGAGCAATGTATGGACGAAATCCTCGGTGTCTAACTTCTCCAGCAGGTGCAGAAAGTCCTCGACCATGCGCGGTGGAGGTAATCGTAGGGCCAAGGCCAGTGCGTTCAGCCCAAGATGCTCTTCCGTTTCAAAAAAATAACGCAGAGTCTTCCGGCTGGAAGGCTGCAACTTACGTTTTACAGAACGCGCCCAGCCAGGCTTTAAATCGGAAGCAGTGCTAGAAATGACATACAAGGACAATAGCAAGTCATAAACAGGAGACATTTCAATCTTGAAATCCCCATGTGTTTCTACCACTCGTAAAGACTGGGGAATGCTTTTTGTCATGTAGACAATTATCTACCAATCGAGATGCACAAGCAATGATTGCCCGCGATGCCCCATGGATTGCAGATCGCAGCACAACGATTTGGATGTTTTCCATTCGATCCATCGTCGTGTAAACAGAAAAAGAAAAACCCCCGTTACGGGGGTTTTTCTGCTTTTTCCCTCAGAATGAGCTAGATCTTGGTTACATTCTGGGCTTGGGGGCCTTTGGCACCCTTTGTGATGTCGAACCGTACCAGTTGTCCTTCGTCCAGAGATTTGTAACCATCATCTTGGATTGCGGAGAAGTGAACGAACACATCCTCGCCACCTTCAACCTCGATGAAGCCAAACCCCTTCTGGGCGTTGAACCACTTGACTTTGCCTTCAGCCAATGCAGGTCTCCCTTCTTTAAAATAGTCCTTCTTTCAAAGAACGCCACAGCATTGCAGTATTCCCCTTTTTTGTCAAGAGTTTTGGCTGTTTTGTTTGCTGTAGAATTGGAAAGCAGGGACGAAACTCCAAGGAGAATTCTGTTTTCCTTCCGACCTCAGCAGAATGGAACCGCCGGATCACCGCAAATGAGGTGGATGAAACAAGAGTTGTGCTTAAGTCGGATGCATCTGTATTTCGCTGGAACACCACTACTCCAAAGCAATGGAATCAGTAGAATAGGGAAGAACTATACCGAATGCGGTTTTCTGTCGGAAAAACGACTGGCTGTCAATTGGGAATCCACGGAGCCCAACCAGGAGGAGATTTTATTATGCGCGATTATGAAGGCTCAACGCTGCCTCCGGAGGGATCTCCACCCGAAGCTGGGCCCTTTGCACCCACGGTTCTGCAGAGTAGCACAAATGACGATCAGGAATGCCAACCTATACAACCTCCAGTTTCTAATGAAAATCACGGTGGATCTGCCCTCAAACCGGGAAGGGCATCTGCTTTCCCGCTTCCTAGAAGATTCATCCTTCTGTTGCTCGCCATGATTTTGGGCGCTGGAATAAGCTTCGGCCTGATGCAATGGTTATCAATGGGACCGTTGCAGTCCGTACTGTCCAGCAGAGACCGGGCCCTGCAAGAATCAAACGCCACATTGGCTCGATCGCAACAAGAACTGGAAGCGGCTCTCGCTTCCTTGGAAAGCTCGCGCAAAGAATATAGGGAACTATCCGGCACCCTTGAACAAATTCAACAGGAAGCGATCACGCCTCCCTATATTTACATACACGGAAGGCAGGTATCCCTTGCCTTCCATAAGAGCGACAGTTCGTTAATCCAGTGGGAAGTCCCCTTTGATGAGCTTGAACGTTCCATCGACCGCGGTTTTCTTGCCCGCAACGAGCTTTCAAACGAGATGAGCAACTTGAGTTTACTCAACAGCAGCACCAAAGAAACCTACAAAGTCGTGGATTTCCGTCCTTTCGTTGATTCTTCCCCCTTTAAAGAGGTGATGCCGAGTCTATACCAATCCTCCAGCAGCGACGCTCAATTCCTGTATGAAGTATGGAATATCATCGGCCAACTCAGCCAGTACACGGCAGAGATCGAGGAAACCCCCCGTTTCCCGCTGGAAACACTGTTGGCTGGTGGCGGGGATTGCGAGGATACTTCTATTCTTTTCGCCAGCATGGTCCAGGCAGCAGGTACGCCTTGGTCGATAGAACTGGTCTACATGGATTCAGACTACCCGGATCAACCGCAGAGCGTGAATCATGTGATTGTGAGCGTGGACACGGGAAACGAACAATTCCTGGTGGAGACTACCAGCAACCAGGTGATGGAGCCATATCCGAATGGTGTGAACGATTGGTGGTTTCCAATGGATGGTTAAGGATTACAGCGGGTCAGTCGCTGTTTTATCACCATAAACCAATCAGGATATAGATGGCGAAGCCGACAATGGCGAAGCCAGACATGCGATTGGTCCATACGAGAAACCGAGGGCCAAAGCGCCCCCGCAGAAGACCCGCACCACTACTGAGAAGCAGCCACCAACAGGAAGACCCCAGGAAAACACCAACCACTAACAGAACCGCAGAGCTGGTCGGTGTTCCAGCTCCGAATCCGAAACCCGCAAAGAAGGCGGCAAACGAGAGGATGGTCATCGGATTGGTCAATGTCAACAGCAATGTGGAGACATAGATTCCCCATAGGTTTTTCATCCCTGAGAATGCAGTGTTTTGCGGTGGCGACAAAAGGAAAGCACGCAAACCGAGAAATAGCAAAAATATCCCACCTACCAGGCGGAGCCAGAAGGATTGGCCGATGAGGAAATTGGACACCGCGGACAATCCCAGGGCGGCCACGGCACCATAGGAAGCATCTGCGGTGGCCGCTCCCAGCCCGGCGACAAATCCGTGCCACCACCCAAAGGCCACAGTGAGTTGAATGCATAGCAAGCCGATCGGCCCTACCGGTGCGGCAATCGTAAGACCAAGAACCAAGCCGCGCCAAAGGAAATCCATTCCCTATCCCTAACAGATTTGGTGTTGGCTTCGCAAGCATTCGACAGGGAATGCAGGCTTGCGCTATAAAAGTCCAGTGAACGCTTCCATGAATACCTATCCTCTGTCAGCCGCCCGCGCTTTGGCGTTACACGTTCAAGGTTTAGATTTGCCAAATTCCCGTCGGCGACCTACGCCGGAGGAAATCTTGGCCGGAGTACTGCAGCTTGGTTGTGTACAGGTTGATACCCTGCAAATGGTTGCGCGCAGCCATTACCTCGTTTTATGGAGCCGACTGAATGCTTACGATCCACCTGTATTTGACGACCTGATGTTTTCCGACAGCCGCCAACTGTTTGAAGGTTGGCAACATGCTGCCTGCGTTATACCCCTGAAGGACTATCGTTACCAGATGCCTGATATGCGAAAGCTGCGGGAGCATCCCAATGCCTGGTGGTTAGATTGGCTGAGCAAGGTGGAACACCAACAGATGCTGGCGAGAATTCGTGAACGAGCTCAGTCCGGTGATCCAATGCAAGCTGCCGATTTTCCCGAACCGAAGCGCAAACACGGAAGCTGGTGGGACTGGGGTATTGCCAAAACCGGTCTGGAATACCTGCGCGCAATCGGCGAACTGATCCTGGATTCCAGAGTCAATTTTGTAATCCGCTATCGGCAGGCGAGCCAAGTTTTACCGGACTGGGTGAACACAGAAGAGCCATCCGTGGAGGAACGCGACCGTTATTGGATCGAACAGGCCTCACGGGCATTGGGTATTTTCCTGCCGGCCCATGCTTGTGAGTATGCCTATATGAAAAAGGAGCGCGGCCTGCCGCACGTTCAAGCGCTACAAAAGGCCAGCACCCTGGGCGAAGCACAGATTCCATGCGCAGACAAAAAGACCCGTACGCTGCTGGTGCATCGCACCTACTTGTCAGCCTTAGAGCAAGCGGCAGATGGAATGCTGCCGGCCAGTCGCACCACCTTCCTATCCCCTTTTGACAATTTGTTCTGGGGGATGGGACGCGATCGCCTGTTCTGGAATTTCCGCCATGTACTGGAGGCATACAAACCGACAGCGCAACGGCAGTGGGGATACTTTTGCTTACCAATTCTTCACCGTGATCGGTTGGTTGGCCGGTTCGACCCAAAACTGGAGAGAAGTACTGGCCATCTCTGGTTCAAATCCCTATGGTTGGAACCGGGAATTCGACCCACCGAAACATTGGTGAAAGGAACAGCACGGGTTTTGCTTGATTTCCTACGATTCCATCGAGCCAAACATCTGACGATAGAGAATAGCAACCCACCAGAATTTGGGCGGAAATTGATGAAAGCGCTCTAGCGCATTCAAGGTTACCTCGCCATTGTCATCTGAAGTTCGCTTGACTTACCCAAACGAAAGAAGGACCGGCTTGAGCCGATCCTTCTTTCTGTACCTGGTTATTAATTCCTAGATCAAAACAGTGCGTTTAGTAATCGGAAGGCATGGGGGGAGCCATCGATTTTTCCTTCTCCGGCTTCTCCGTGATGGCGGCTTCGGTGGTGAGAATCATGGACGCAATCGATTCCGCGTTCTGCAAGGCGGAGCGGGTCACCTTCAAGGGGTCAACGATCCCGGCCTTAAACATATCCTCGTAATTGCGGGTGATGGCATTGAGGCCGATGCCCAATTGCTTTTGCTCCTTGACCTTAGCTACGACAACGGCGCCTTCCAGACCGGCGTTCACAGCGATCAGGCGTAGAGGTTCTACCAGCGCGGTTTTGACGATATTGACGCCGGTTTGCTCGTCACCTTCCAGCTTCATCTCTTCCAGCTTGGGTAGGATGTTGATAAGCACGGTTCCGCCGCCGGCAACGATCCCTTCTTCTACCGCTGCTTTTGTAGCAGAAACGGCATCCTCGATCCGGTGCTTGCGCTCTTTCATCTCGGTTTCGGTGGCCGCGCCGACCTTGATCACAGCCACACCGCCGGCCAACTTGGCCAGCCGCTCCTGCAACTTCTCCTTGTCGTATTCGGAGTCAGTCTCGGTAATCTGGTGGCGGATCTGGTTGATGCGTTTCTTGATCTCTTCCGGATCCCCTTTGCCGGCTACGATGGTCGTGTCGTCTTTGTCTACCTTCACTTGGCGGGCTTCCCCGAGCATATCCAGGGAGACATTCTCGAACTTGATGCCGAGCTCATCGGATACGACCTGTCCACCGGAAAGGATAGAAATGTCCTGTAGCATGGCCTTGCGCCGGTCGCCAAAGCCCGGAGCCTTGACCGCTACGCAGCGGAAGGTACCGCGAATCTTGTTCAGCACTAGGGTGGCTAGGGCTTCGCCTTCGATGTCATCGGCGATGATCATGAAGGGACGGCCACGGTTAGCCAGCTTTTCCAACACTGGCAAGAAATCCTGCACAGAGGTGATTTTTTTATCGGTGATGAAAATCAGGGGCTCATCCAGTTCGACCACCATCCGCTCCGGATCGGTGACGAAGTAGGGAGAAACGTAGCCACGATCGAATTGCATGCCCTCTGTGAACTCCAGACTGATGTCGAGACCCTTGGATTCCTCAACGGTGATTACTCCATCTTTGCCCACTTTCTCCAAGGCATCGGCGATCGTCTGTCCGATTTTTTCGTCCTTGGAGGCAATGGTGGCGACCTGAGCAATTGCTTGCTTGTCCTCAACGGGTTTGGAGAGTTTTTTCATCTCTTCCACGACCCGGATCACAGCGGCATCCATCCCGCGCTTAATGGCCAACGGGTTGGCGCCAGCCGCCACATTCTTCAGACCGTCGCGCAGCATGGCCTGAGCAAAGATAGCGGCGGTGGTAGTGCCGTCACCGGCGATATCCTGCGTCTTGGTGGCGACTTCTTTGACTAGTTGGGCACCCAAATTCTCGAAAGGATCTTCCAGGTCAATTTCCTTGGCGATCGTCACGCCATCATTGCTGATCATGGGCGGACCAAATTTCTTTTCCAATACGACGTAGCGGCCAACGGGGCCAAGGGTAATCTTGACTGCGTCGACTAGGGCATTGACGCCTCGCTCCAGCGCGCGCCGGCTGTCCTCATTGAATTTTATTTGCTTTGCAGTTGCCATGATTCTTCCTCCTTACTTGTCCAGGATGGCAAGTACATCCCGTTCGCTCAGGATCAGGTACTCGTCGCCATCCAGTTTGATCTCGGTGCCGCCATATTTGGCGAAAACTACTGTGTCCCCCACCTGAACGTCCATCGGAATGCGTTGACCGGTCTGCTCGCTGAACTTGCCAGTGCCGACAGCCAAAACATCCGCTTTCTGGGGTTTTTCCTTGGCGGTGTCTGGAATTACGATACCAGACTTGGTGCGCTCTTCGCTCTCCAGGACCTTCACTACGATGCGGTCCCCAAGTGGTCTTAACTTCATTTACGATCCCTCCAATACCTAGATTTTGTTGTATTTTAGCACTCACTGCTTCAGAGTGCCAATATGTACTAACACAAAGCTCGCGATTTTTCAATCACTTATCATTTTTACCGTTAGGATTCAACTGGCGCATACGGTGCTAGAAACCCGTATCCGTCTGATTTTCGTTACGTGCAAAAAAGAATTGTTTAAAGAGGAAAAAACAGAAGAAGAGCTTCTGCCAAAAGGATGTGGGTGAAACAACCCATTATTGAATGCTAGGCTAGATTCTTCAGCTCGTCCAGCGACTCCCGGATCGCATTTACAGAGAAGTCCAGGTCTTGGTCTGTGTGGCGATAGCAAATATAGCCATGATGATAGGGCTGAAGGAATACACCTCGCCGAATCAACTGAGTATAGAACTCCTGACGCAATATCTTATAGCGCTTGTCCGGATCGGGTTCGAATGTAATGTATGGCATCCACGGGGCGCCGCTGAACGTCACCGGTAAGGCGGACGCCTTCACGGTTTGCGCCACCCTATCGCCGAAACGAGTTCCCTTGTCCCGGATCACCTCCAGCACTCGATCTCGCTGCAGGATTTCCAATGTTTTGAGAGCGGCGACCTGGGCATCGCTGTTGGGAAAGAAGGTAGAGGAGAGAAAAACCTTGTCCGCCAAGACATTCATCACCTGTTCCCGACCCACCAAGGCAGAAATGGCATAACCATTGGCCATCGCCTTCCCGATGCAGGCAAGATCCGGCGTAACGCCGAACAGCTTTTGCGCTCCGCCCATGTCCACCCGGAATCCGCTGCGGATTTCGTCGAAAATCAATACCACGCCGTATTCCTCCGCCAGGCATCGCACGCCTTCGAGAAAACCAGGTTTTGGCATCTGCACCGGTTGATTGAGTGAGTGACCGATCGGGGTCATCATGATCGCAGCCATCTCCCCACCGTGCTGTTTCAGCAGATCTTCCAGTTGATCCAGGTCGTTATATTCAAACTCCATGATGTCTTCGTATAGCTTCTGGGGGATGCCTCCTTTGACTTCCACGCACCAGTCATGCCACCCGTGGTACCCGCAGCGCGCTACTTTCAGTCGCCCGGTGAAAGCCCGGGCGACTCGGATCGCAATGGTTGTGGCATCGGACCCGGTTTTGACCAGGGCAGCCATTTGGCAGCAAGGAATCAAGTCACCTAACCGTTCAATCAGTTGGTTTTGGATCGGTTGTGTCAGTGAAAAGCAAAATCCCTTGTTCCGGATCTGCGCGATGACGGCTTCATCCACTTCCGCTTCTCGGTACCCTAGGATAATCGGACCATACGCGCACAGGAAATCGATGTAGTCGTTTCCGTCTACATCAGTTACCCGGCCGCCTTGGCCATGGTCGAAGAAGATTGGGTATTCCCCGGGGACAAAGTTGTAAGGTCTCCGGATGCCGGCAACACCACCCGGCACCAGTTTTTTTGCTTGGGCAAACAATGCTTCCGATTGCCTCAGATTCAACTTTTCCGTCATAGAGTTCTCCTTACCGATGCGGACTCTGTCCGCAGGCACTCCAATTGTAGGACGGGGAGGGCCAAGACGAAAATAGAGTACAATATCCCTACTGGACGCCATGACCGCAGAAATCGAGGGAGTCTGGGTCTAACCATGCGCCGCCAGAGGAAGGTTTCATGACAAAACAAGCACGCATTTTACTGTTAGGTGGTTTGCTTGTGCTATTTCTCCTGGTGGCATTGTACGAAATCTACTCCTTGCTCGACCTCGGTTCTCAGGGTTGGATTCTTCTCATAGTTTGCCTTATATGGGGATTGGTCTCTGTTGCAATAGGCATTGCCCTATCAAACAGGACGCTCCACCAACAAAGCCTGTACCAGGAAGGCGAAGATCGATTTCTCGCACTGATCGAACGGATTCCGGAATGCGTATTTCTGATGAACATTCCCGATCGACGATTGCTGAAGGCCAATGCCGCATTCCGCGAAGTACTGGGATATTCTTTGACCCAGGTTGCCCAAATGACGATCTACGATCTGGCGGTGCTGGATCGAGATGCGATCAATCAGCAAGTTCAACGTACCATTGGCATCAAACGAAATTTTCTTGGCTCGCAAAACTACCGAAAAAAAGACGGTTCGGTGATCGGGGTCGAAGTTGCGGTGGATCTAGTGAGTTACCGAGGTCAGGATACCCTTTGCTATGTCGTGTTTGATACAACCGAACGTCGCCAGGCCAATGAAAAGATCCAAATCTTAGCGTACTCCGATTCTCTTACCGGTTTACCCAATCGGGTTCTTTTCCAGGATCGCTTGAAGCTTGCAATGGCTCAAGCGGACCGACATGATCGACGCTTGGCTCTGCTGTTCCTGGATCTGGATAACTTTAAGAATATCAATGATACCCTAGGGCATTCGATCGGCGACCAATTGCTGAAATCCGTTGCAGATCGGCTGAAGGATTTGGTAAGAGAATCGGACACCATCGCTCGGTTTGGGGGCGATGAATTCATCCTGCTGATCGGGGATGTTGCCAGACAAGAAGATGTAGCACGAGCCGCTGAACGAATCATGGAGCGAATCCAGCCACCCTTTGTCTTTTCCGGCTATGAAGTAATTACGACTGGAAGCGTCGGGATTGTTTTCTATCCCGATGATGGCAAGGACATGGAAGCGTTACTGCGAAATGTGGATACGGCAATGTACAACGCTAAGGGGCAAGGGCGAAATAACTTTCAGTTCTACAATCGTTCGATGAACTTGAAACTAGCCGATCTGTTAGTGCTCAAGAATGGTTTGGTGCACGCTTTGGAACGTAAAGAGTTCGTGGCCTTCTTCCAACCTCAGTACAGAATAGGAGATGGTGAATTGATCGGAGCGGAAGCACTCATCCGCTGGGTGCACCCCGATCGCGGTCTGGTGTCTCCAGATCTTTTCATCTCTTTAGCAGAGGAAACAGGATTGATCGTACCGATCGGACAGCAAATGCTGCGCACTGCTTGCCGCCAATGGCGGAACTGGCAAGCGTCTGTTCCGGAGATGACGGTGGCAGTGAATCTCTCGGCCAGAGAGTTCCGTCAGGAAAACCTGGTCTCCATCGTGGCTGGAATCTTAAAGGACACGGGACTAAAACCAAGTTTGTTGGAGATAGAAATCACCGAGAGTAGTGCCATGCAAAACGTGGAATTTACCAAGCGCCTGTTGGATGAATTGAAGGAAATGGGCATCAAGATTGCCATCGATGATTTTGGCACCGGCTATTCTTCGCTAAGTTACCTGACACGCTTCCCCATCGACACCGTCAAGGTCGACCGGTCTTTCATAAAAGAGATTCTGCATGACCGTAGGACGGCAGCCATCGTTTCCGGCATCATAGCCTTAGCGCATAGCTTGGAGTTTTCCGTGATCGCGGAAGGGGTTGATAAGCCGGAGCAATTGGCCTGGCTGGAACAAGAGGGTTGTGACAAGGTACAGGGTTTCTTGTTTTCCCCACCGATTCCGGCATCTCTCTTTGGGGAGAAATTGTTGCGGACGAAAACGGTGGGGGGCTGATCGGTAATTCTGATGGTTGTCCCCCCCACAAATTCCCTTCCCACAAACGCCGGCAACGCATTCCGGACAGGTTTCACCGACGCAAGCTCCGCCCAGTCCTAGGTTTGCCGATCCACCAGGGAGGCCATGCGAACGGCATCCTCCACCGAAGATTTCGGTTTATAACGACCGTTGAAGACGACAATCCCCAGCCCTTGCCTGCCGGCCTAAGGGAATTCCCCCGGCATCCGATGGCGCTTCCACAGGGTCCAGATTGTAGTTCCGGGAAAGAAGCTCGGCCCGACGCTTCTTGATCCGGAGCGATGTCTGGCGATTGGAGCTGCCCTCCGGCGCGTGCCGCATTTGGTCTTGCATCTTTTTCTGTCATCTTGGTGTCCGCTTTTCACTATAATCACCTCACAAGGAGACACCACTGGTGGAACAAGTGAACGCAGAAATACCCAAAGAACTTCGCCATTATCTTGACGGCCGAGAACGGCTTAAGGTTTGGCCTGGAAGACAAAAACGCCAGCGACTGGCGATCCTCTATTTGGCGGGCAAGTTTGATTCCAGGCGCGATTATACGGAACGAGAAGTAAATGAGCTATTGCTGCAATGGCACACTTTTGCAGACGTTGCGCTCTTGCGGAGGCTGATGTTTGATTGGGGGTTCCTGGGTCGCACCATCGATGGCGCTCGTTATTGGCGAATGGATCCGGATCCGGAAAAGTAGACGGGAGATCCGCACTCTGCCGCCAGCGATTCGATCGGCTGACCACAGAGATCCCTTCCGGCATCGAAGGGTGCGGCAGGCAATAATAACCAATCCCAAGCCGTGCCGGCATACCGAAGCTCCTGGCATGTCTTGAGGATATCCTGGACGCAAAGCAACCCAGCCACGCGAATCGAACCGCCGAAGGTTTGGTTGGCTGCGATGGAAACCGGTAGGTCGTGAAATCCTGCGCCCAGTGCCGTGGTTAGAATCGGCGCAGCCAACTCGCTGGTCAGTATCAGTCCACGGCCGGAAGAGGGAGTGAATCGAAATGTGTCTTCCAGCTCTCGTCTGCTGATATCTCGTGAAACCACCACGCCACTCTTGGCTCCCCGTTCTTTTTCCAGTTGAAGCCAGAGGACATCGTTTTGTCGCTCCACCCGGCACAATGGGTTCACTGCTCGTTCCAATGCAGCAAAGGCATCCACCCGGGAGAAAGGGATCTCTCCGTCAATCAGTGTAATCCGATCCCCCGGGCAGAAACCGGCCAGAGCTGCCGGCGATCCGGGAAACACTCCATCCACATCCGCCGCCAAGTCATCCAAAATGGGCGGCTCCAAGATCATTGGTGCCGCCACCTCTTTTCGCCAGCCTTGAACTCGCCTTGATTGTTCACGCCAATATGCCAGGGAACCTTGTAGCTCTTCCGGTGCCAATGCCGAACCGCCCGGGAGCAATAAGCGCAGGAGCGATGCACCCCAGGCAGCAGCTTGCTTCAATGAGACCGGGACCTCTGACAGAAAGGGCGGAGCCAACAGAAATGAAGCCTGAAAGGGCACCCCATTCTCACCCAGGCAATGGAATTGTTGGAGGGTTCGCTCCGGCCGAGGATCCTCCAGCCAGCGATTCCGAGTGTGGGGAACCAACGAGTTGAACGAGATCACCAATTCCAGCGGAACGAGCGTTGCCAGTTCCCTTTGCATCTCCCCAGACAAAAGAAGTCCGTTTGTGGTGAGCTGGATCTGCGCTTGGGGAAAGCGTGAACGCAATCGCTGCAGGACTTGCAGGCATTGCGGGTGAAGCAAGGGTTCACCTTCGCAAAGACGGGTGGCCGATTCCCCGATCACGATTTTCCGACAGGGGTCGAGAAAGTCAAAAAGCGGTTCGAGCTCACTCAATTTCAGGAAGGGTAACCTTCTGATCCTGATTCCGGGCGGATTGTATCGGTTGGAACAGAAGTAGCAATTTAAGTTGCAGGGACTCCCCAGGGGAAGCACGTTGAATCGTGCCACCGTGGAAGCGAGTTCGGCCAGGAGCGCCCCGTTCTGCAAATGCTCAGTCCAAACGGAACAAGCTCAGATTTGGATCGGCGTCCTCGCGTAAAGAGAGGAACCTCCCTTTTTGCAGGTTTGCCAACCCTGCTCGGGCAATCATCAACGCATTATCCGTGCAGAGCCCAGGGGAAGGAACCTGCAGAGTCACATTTCTTCGGTCGGCAAGCTCCTGCATCCGCTGACGCAAACGATGGTTGGCAGCCACCCCGCCACACACAATGAGCTGGCGGATGCCGGTCTGATCGATGGCGCGTTCTGTCTTACGGATCAATGCTTGGACGATGGCCTCCTGAAAAGACGCCACCAAGTTGGCTAAAGGCAAACTTCTACCTTCCTTGCGCCAAGCTTCCGCGAAGGTAAGCACGGAAGTTTTTAAGCCGGAAAAGGAAAAATCCAAAGGGTTATCCAATTCTCCCACCGGGAAGCGGTGGAAGGCGGGATTGCCCTGAGCAGCCAGACGTTGGATTTCCGGCCCGCCAGGGTAGGGTAGACCGAGGAAACGGGCAATTTTATCCAGCGTTTCCCCCGCGGCATCGTCGCGAGTCGTCCCCAACGGGTGGAAGCGTTCCAGCTCATCCAGCAAGACCAGTTCGGTATGACCGCCGGAAACGATCAAGGCGATTGCAGGCAGCTTCTGGGGGAACTCTAGAAATGTGGCATACACATGACCGGCTAAATGGTTGACGCCCAACAATGGCAGCCTATAGGCAATCGCCACTGCCTTGGCAAACTCCAAGCCCACCAGCAATGCACCGACCAATCCCGGACCTTGGGTGACAGCGATCGCTTTAACCTCGATCCAACCAGAATCGACCCGCCCGAAAGCCTCTTCAATCAGGGGAACCAGCATTTCCAGGTGTCTGCGGGAGGCCAGCTCCGGTACTACACCGCCATAAGGGGTATGCAAATCGACTTGGGAAGAAATGAGGGAGACCAGCGCCTGGCCGTTCTCTTCCAGCAATGCCACCGCAGTCTCGTCGCAAGAGGTCTCAATGCCAAGGATCATGTTCCGTATTGTTCCAATTTGGAAGGAAAAATGGAAGGAAGCAGTGAGTTCGTTCCACGATGATATGCTTGAACCCATGGGCCGCTCTTGCCGTGCACCTTCACTGTTTTTGATTCGAGCAACGGCGCTGGCTGGAATGATGGGTCCGCCCTTGTTTGCCATTTTGGTTACGATCGGCGCTTTGCTTGAGCCGAATTACGATTGGGTGCGGCAAACAATCAGTCAGTTGGTTTGGGGTTCTACGGGCTGGCTGCAGACATTCGCGTTTATCCTGTTCGCCCTCTGTCTAGCGATGCTGGCCGGTGGATTGAGCTGGCATTGGCGGGGGAAATCCACTCGCTGGCTTTCCTTCGGTTTGATGCTGTTGGCTTTTAGCTTCTTGCTGATTGCCTGTTTTCCGACGGACCACCCGGGCGTTCGGACTGCGATCGGCATCTGGCACCAGCAGGTCACCCGCGGCGCGATATTGCTGTTCGTACTATGTACAATGCTGTCTCCGGTTTTGCTTTGGCGGGACATTTGCTGGCGGGATCTGTCCATTGCAGGTGTGATCGTCGCAGCGATTACTTTGAGTATGGCTCTCGGTTGGGACTGGTTCCCCGCAGAATGGTTAAAAAACTGGAAGGGTCTTTATGAGAGATTGATGCTAATCCCGGCGTTCCTTTGGCTGGAACTAATTTCCAGCCGTCTGTGGAAGCGATCCTGTCCGGAAAAAAGATCATCCGATCGGGATCGGTTTGGGTGAATTACGGCGGGCTTATAATCCGGATGAAATGCTCCCGGGAACGATCATAGGTTCGCTCTGCCTCTGGTGGAAAACAACAGCCCGGAAGTTCTCGCATTTGCAAGTGGTACCTCAGGCACTGGCAGCATCTCCCTTTGCGCGAGCAGGGCTCATAGGTACAGTTACAGGAGATCCGATTCGTTTTCAGGGTGCAATCCATGATCGACTCATTCTCGCTATCAATTGAGTAATTCCTCAAGGACGTCGGTAGCGTACCGAATTTGATCGAAAGAAACATCTTTGTGCGTTACCAGGCGGATTCGCTGATTGTCTTCCATTGCCAGACAAAACACGCCCTGTTCCACCAGCTTTTTTTCCATCAATGCAGCATTTCCTTCTCTTAAACCGAAGACCACGATGTTGGTTTGGGGCCATGGCCAACCCGGTTCTACCTTGGAGCAGCTTTGAATGACTTCCGCCAGGATTTGCGCTTTTTGATGATCCTCAGCCAGACGCTGGATCATTTCTTCCAGCGCAACCAGACCGCAAGCCGCCAATACGCCAACCTGACGCATTCCTCCACCATACAGCTTGCGGACAACCCGCGCCTCTTTGATGAAATCCGCGCTGCCGACCACCATCGAACCAACAGGGCAACCCAAACCTTTGGACAGACAGAACATCAGCGAGTCCACCGGTGAGGCGTACGCGGCAGCGGGAATCCCGGAGGCCACCACAGCATTGAACAAGCGGGCGCCATCCATGTGCACTTTTGCGCCCCGCTCCTGTGCGATCCGGGCGATCGCCTGGATGATTTCTAATGGGTAAATCGTGCCGCCGGCCATCATCGACGTTTGCTCGATACAGACGAGTTTGGTCGACGGACAATGAATGTCGTTGATGCGGAAGAGAGCGGGCAACTCATCCGGCTGAATGATCCCGCCCTTGCCTTTGGTCAGGCATGTTTGCACCTGAGCCAACGCGGCCAAACCACCTACTTCATGTACCCAGAGATGGGCTTCCTCCTGCAGGATAATCTCTGAACCGCGAGGAGCCTGGACCCTGACGCAGATTTGGTTGGCCATGGTGCCGCTGGGGACGAACAGGGCGGCTTCCTTACCGCATAAGGCAGCAGACTGCTCTTCCAGTGAGTTCACGGTGGGATCTTCCGCGAATACATCATCGCCCACCTCCGCATCATACATGGCCTTGCGCATTCTCTCTGTTGGTATAGTGAAGGTATCGGAACGCAATTCCACTCGCATCGTTTTCTCCTTAAACAGTGGCAATTGCTCTGATTGTAAAAGTTTTTTTTGGAGACCACCAGAATGAAGAGGGCGGCCTGCAGGCCGCCCTCGATTTTCAGCGAGGTGCGCTGATTACTGGAGGTGACGCTTGATGACTCCGGCTAGCCGACGAATCCCTTCGCGATTGATCTCCGGGGGATTGAAGGAGAAGTTCAAACGTATGCTGTTTTCACCACGACCATCCGGGTAAAAACTCGTGCCGGACACATAGGCTACTTTTGCTGCGAGGGAGTCGGCCAGCATGGCTGTGGTGTCGATGGATTTGGGACAATCCACCCAAAGAAACATCCCGCCTTCGGGATGAGTCCACTTGACGCCCTCCGGCATGAACTCGGCGCATGCTTCCAACATGGCATCGCGTTTTTTCTTGTATTCCGGGCGAATCACTTCCACATACTCTGCCATGTACCCTCGTTTGCAGAATTCATACGCGATCAGTTGGGTGAAAGGAGAAGTGCAGAGATCGGTGGCTTGTTTTGCCAGCGCCAACTTGCGCACGAACACTTCCGGGCCGATGACCCAACCGATGCGTAACCCGGGACTGAGGATCTTAGAAAAGGTTTCCATATAAACAACATGCCCATTGCTGTCCATCGAAGCAATGGAGGGAACGCGCTCACCTTGGTAGCGCAGGGCATGATAGGGATGATCTTCTACAATCGGAATGTTGTATTGCTCCGATATGACGAGTAATTGCCTGCGCCGTTCCACTGACATGGTTAAACCGGTTGGGTTTTGAAAAGAGGGGACCACATAGATGAATTTGATCGATTTGTTAGCCTGTCGAAGGGTTTTTAATCGATCCTCAAGGATGTCTATGCGGATGCCATCGTGATCCATGTCGATGGCAATGCACTGACCCTGGAAGGCGGAAAAAGCCTGCAGTGCACCCAGGTAGGAGGGCGCTTCCACTAGTGCGATATCGCCCGGATCTAACATCACTTTTGCGATTAGGTCCAGTGCTTGCTGGGAGGAAGCGGTGACCACCACATTTTCCGCTGTAGCACGGATTCCCCTATCTACGGACATCTCCGCCAGCAAAGCCCGTAGCGCAGGTACGCCTTCGGTAGTGCCATAACCAAGGGCTGTAGGGGCATTGTTGGTGAGCACATCGTTGACGCATTCGCGAATTCGCTCCACCGGGAATAATCGCGGATCGGGCATCCCTCCACCCAAGGAAATGATGTCGGGTTGGTTCACGAGTTTGAGCAGTTCGCGAATGGCGGAGCCTTTTATCAGCTTGGCCCGCTCAGAAAATAGTGCATCCCACGAAATCATCCGTTACCTCCATGCAGGTTTTGGGGGTTTTTGAAGGAGCTTGAGATTCCCTTAGTGATTATCACACTGCCACGAAACGTTAAGCAAGTGCCCCCTTTACGCGTTGTGCAGGATCTCCAGCACATCCCCGTCTTGCACTGGGTACTTCTTGCCTTCCACCCGCAACCATCCTCGCTCCCGCGCTTGCGAGAAACCTCCGGCGTTCAATAAAACCTGATAAGCGATCACTTGGGCGCGGATGAAACGTCTTTCTAAATCCGTATGGATCACGCCGCCGGCCTGGGCTGCCTTACTCCCTCGCACCAATGTCCAAGCCCGGGTCTCATCCGGGCCCGTGGTTAGAAAGGTGATCAAGTCCAACAGACCGTAACAATGTCTAATCAGCCGATCCAGCTCCGACGGGACGGGTAAACCCAATTCCATGCGTTCTTGCATCGAGAAACCGGCAGATTCCCAGGCATTGTGCACATCCAAGGTCATCCACGGCCGGTTGTGGTTTAAGAATGCTCCTCGCCATTGCTGCTGGATCATGTCCGATGGGCCATTCAGTAGGTATAAGCGGGGTTTCAGGCTGAGGAACTGGTATGCCCGAAGCAACCTCTGTTCGTCGTCCACCCATGGGTGTTCTACCAGCATAGTCCCTTGATCCAGCAACTGCTGGGCGAGCAGCAATGTTTCCCATTCCCGTCTGGCGAGACCATTCCTTCCAGCTTTGAGTTCTTTACCCAGGATCTCCACGCGGCGGCTGACGGTTTCCAGGTCCTTCAGCATCAATTCTGTTTCCAGAATCTCCTTCTCCCCCAGGGGATCCAATATCGCTCGATGAAACACGAGAGAGCTGCTGTCAAATGCTCGCAAAAGGAAGAGAACCGCATCCGATTCGCGGATTCGAGCCAAAAAGCGGTTACCCAATCCCTCACCACGACTGGCACCATCCACCAAACCCGGCACATCAATGAATTCGATATTGGTGTAAACCTTCTTTTGTGAACGGCAAAGAGAAGCCAGGCAGTCCACCCGTTGGTCCGGGACCGTCACGATCCCCACATTGGGTTCGGTGGTAGAAAAGGGATAGTCCCCCCGTTCCACTTTCTTGGCCGTTAAAGCCTGGAAGAGAGTCGACTTTCCTACATTCGGCAGACCTACAATCGCGATCGAAAGGGGCATCAGGCAGCAGTACCTCCAAATACAAACTAAGCGGGAAGTGTAACAAAGGGCGGCGTCGTTTACAATTTGTTAGGAACTCCTATCTGTCGAACGTCCAAGCGTTGACCCTTACGAGATGCACGGCGAATCCAATATCCAATAGAGTGATGCACTGCCTATCGCCAGGTTTGACCCTGGTGCTCTGCTAGAACGGACAGATCCGTATGAAGTCTTGCAGGACCGCTTCGCCTACGGCATGACCGCACATCGGGGCAACATTGTGCCCGTTACGGCGAAGTCAGAACGGAGCAAAACGGTTCGTCGTCCAGTAAACTTCTTGGAGCGACTTCAATTCCTTCACAAGCATTTGGTGATGCCGGGTCTCCCATGCGGTCAGTTCCTGGAAAACTCGTTTTTCAGTTGGGTCGGAAGCATCTTGGGCTGCTTTCGGATAGAACTCCAGTGAGTTCTTCTCGCAACTTGTGCGCCAATGCTCGTGGCAGACATCTCGAACTTCTTTTCCCCGATCCGACGAACGAATTCGGGTGAGAAAACCTTTCAGCAGCCATGTTTGCAGAAGATGGAAATGCTTCTCTTCCTCGGCAGTCAAAAATTTGAAAGTCCCCCCCCTTGTTGTCACTGGTTTTCTCAGCGGTGACGCCATAATACTCCCGGCCCGTCATTTCAAAGGCCATTGCTTCTTAGAGGATTTGCTTGCGCGATTCGTCCATGCGATCCCCCTTTTGCTCTTCCGATAATCGCCCCCATCGATGATCTCTTGCCGGAATTACTTACCCAACAATGCTTGAGGTTGTATCTTGCAAAAGTCTATTCCAAAAACATTCCCTCAAGCCCGCTCTCTTACTTGCGACGGAAGATGGGGAGTTCGGATTCCAGTAGAGATAGTTCGTTAGTCAAGTTGACGGCGGCTTTGAACACTGGCCGCCCAGTGCCGACCCATTGGGCGTAGCCAAGGTGGCGTGTAGGTGCAGATGGATACCGCCTTCCTGCCGGGAGAGATTGCCGGTCAATGCAAGAAGCTCGCAAGGCTCCGGGTAGCGAAAAATCTCGTCTCCTGCCGTGGGTCCCTGGAAAAATCCCAGTTCCGTCTCCTGCCACATCCCAATTCCCGAGAGAATCACCGCCGTTTGCAGGCCATACTCCTGCGCGACCTGCTGTAAGCAAGCCACCGCGTCTTCCCCGGTTTGCAGGCGCACGATCAGGATCGAGCCTGCTTGGTTTGCAGGAGCACCATCCTTTCCGTCCATTGCTATAATAACAAGGCGATGAGGCAATTACCCCCGATGAAGGAAAGCCCTGGTCCCAAACCCGGCGGTCTTGATTTCTTGCTCGGCGGAAGCGTTGCTTCCCAATCAGATCGCCCTGTTCTGAAGGATTCATCTGTGTTCCCATCCACCGATAGTGGGAATTCCTGCTTGTCCTTCGCATCATTGCCATGCATTGCTGGAACAATCTGGAAAGTTCGACACAAATGCCCCCGGAGAAAACTTGGCCGCGCAAATTGATTAGTTGGTTCTGGGCGAAATAGGGTTCGGGCGGTAGTTTGGTAATGCGTTGGAAACGTTACGATCGGGATAGCCCCTATTCCCACTCAATTGGGGTTTTCCCGACCCTGGAGCTGCTTACCCAGCGGCCCGAGCAAGTGCGCGAGGTGGTCTTATCCTCGATTGGGCGCCGGAACCAAGGCGTCGCCAAAATCGAAGAACTCTGCCGCCGGCGGAGAATCCCTTGTAACATCGACGATCATTTATTGGAACGACTGTCGTCTGCGGAAAATACCTATGCCATTGGCATCTTCCAAAAATATTGGCCGCCTTGGGATTCCACCAATAACCAGGTAGTGTTGGTTGAGCCCGGCGACATGGGGAATCTGGGTACCATCATCCGCACGATGGTTGGTCTTGGCACCCCCCGACTTGCGTTAATCCGCCCTGCCGCGGATCTGTTTCATCCCAAAGCAATTCGTGCTTCTATGGGCGCCCTGTTTCGCCTTTCTTTCCGGTATTTCGATTCCTATTCCGTCTGGCAAAAACAGTTTCCGGGCACCGTGTATGCTTTTTTTAGCGACGGAACCGGCGACCTGGAGGAGATCGCCATTCAGTCGCCCCATGCCTTCGTATTTGGCAACGAAGGAGCCGGCCTACCAGTGGAAATGTCGCAAGGGGCTAACACGGTGAAAATCGCGTTTCAGGCTACGATCGATTCACTGAGTCTTCCGGTCGCTGTAGGCATTGCTCTTTATCAGGCACAAAATCGACGACCGCGTGAAGGAATTTAGATTCAATCAGGGAAGAGCTCTGAGCAAAGCTGCCGCCAGGTCTGCATCCGGCGCGATGATCATTTGCACAAAATCGCGGACGGGAACCAATAGAGCCACTTCACTCTCACCGATATATTCAGACCCGCCCGCAAAAGGGCTGCCGGCAGCACCGAAACGTTTTTTCAGGAACATCTCCAAGCCATAATTTGCCTCCTCGGCGTCCTGGGTGCTATCCCAGACGCTGTTCAGCAAAAAAACAACCTTGCTCTCCCGCTGCCAGAGTTGGTATCGGCAGCCCCCCCATCCTTCTGCGCACCGATTCGCCTCGTCTTCGGGTAACAGCGTACGAAACCAGGTGCGAAAGTCGAACTCACCCAATACGTTGTCCCGTACCAGTGTCCAACCCTCCAACTCAGCTTGTTTGGGAATTTCCACATCCTGGGGAGGGTCATTGCCTTGCAGATACTTTTCCGGGTGGAGGATTTGCTCGGTGGAGGAGGGTACCACAGTAAAGGCTTGATCCAATCCGGCCCATCCCAGTGTTTCGTACACCGTTTGAGCGAAACGAAGCCCATCCTCGTAGGGAAATTGGAGGGAAGCTTTCACGTAGAAAGGTGCATTTTCCAGCTTGCTATTGTCTTGGCTTAAAGCGGAAAAGAGCAGGTTCAGCGTACTACCCAGACTGATGTTGGCCTTCAAATAGAATGCTGTGCTGAGGGAAGCATCCCCCTCCAACATAGCCGTAGCCGCCGAGAGCTGGTCATCGTTGCCTGTGAAACGCGGCGTACTGAAGCGTCCCAAATCAAAGGATTGATCTTCCAAGGCATGGGTGATCTCGTGGGCCAGCGTAAAACGGACCAAAGCTTGGCTATCGTTGGGGCGTTCTACCACAAACAATGTTTTGACCTGTTCATCATAGTAGCCCAGCACTTGTTCCCCGTAGAGGTCGAGCAGCAAGTTCTCCAGTTCGACATCCGCCGGCACTAAACCCAAGAATTGCAAGACTTGCTGGGAGGACGCCAAATCCTCTTGTGCGAATTTGTCCGCCATCTCACCTTCCAGTCGCTGTTTCAGTTGGACTTCATCCTGGAACTCCGAGACGATTGGCTGCTGCAATGGTAGTTGACGGATGCTGGAAACCTCCTGCGCCAACTGATCGATGTTTAGGGGTGTAGCCGTAGGAGATGGGGAAGAGGTTGAAAGGGATGGCGAAAGTCGATTGTATAAAACGAACCCCACCATCAGGGCAACCAAAATCAAGGCTAGAACGACGGCTACTTCGATGATCGGTGGACGACGGATTGTGGGTGGTGGGATGCTCATGCTTTCCTCCGGAACTCCTGATCTTGGCCCAGACGCGATGCGGTAGGTGCGCGTTGCCCTTGATATTTGGCTCGGCCTTGGGAACCATAGGGATGGGTTACAACCCCTGTCGGGTAGAAAGACATCCGGCAAATTCGCATTGCCGGGTACAGGGCTACCGGGATCTTCCCCACGTTGGAAATCTCCAATGTGAGCGTCCCCTCGAAGCCGGGGTCCACATAACCGGCGGTGGAATGAATGATAATTCCCATGCGGCCCAAGCTGCTACGCCCATCTAATCTAGCCACATAACGTGCTGATAACCAGACATACTCCAATGTTGATCCCAAAACGAACTCACCCGGATGGACAATGAAAGGCTGATTCCCCTTGACCTCAACCAGTGTCGTGACTTGTTCCAAGTCTGGAGCTGCCAAAGGATCGATCAGAAAGCACTGATTCGTGTTGAAGGTGCGGAACCAACGCGCCAGGCGTAAATCGATCGAGGCCGGCTGGAGCTGCAGATCCGGATCGATACAGGGATCGAAACGAATCTCATTCCGCTCGATGGCTGATTGGATATCGCTATCGGAGAGAATCATCCTGTACATTATAAGCATCACCGAACCGCAATGATACCGACTGGAGGGAGAAGCGAACCTGGCTTTCATGCTGAGTAAGAATGAAGGATTGTGTGAAGCCGAAGCGGAGTGGCGGCTGAAATGGTTTAGACTAAATCAACCGGCAAGCACGAAAGAAGTCGGATGTGGTATGGGTCACAGAGCTGGATCAGTGGGTTCGCCATCGACGCATCTGATGCGTTGACAATCAGTAGGGGTTGCCTACACTGTAAGAGTATGGCAAAGGGCAATCCACTTGGAGAATAGGCACAACAGGCGGTCCGATTCACGGCCACTGCATTTGTTGGCAGAAGAGCGGCTGTTGCTTCTGATTGAACAAGGGCGGTACCAGAGTGGCGACAAGCTCCCACCGGAGCCTTTGC
>JAPLHX010000107.1 GCA_026389415.1 Coprothermobacterota bacterium
GCCTGGCTGTTGTACTTGCGGGCGACCCTGTAGAGCATGCGCGAGCGGGAGATATCCACCACGATGGAGATCCCCATGGTCAGAAAGGCCCAAGCCGAGGGATCCACAGCCGCCGGACGGTAGAAAAGCCGTTGCACTGCCTCGTAAATAATCCAGGCACAGGTAATCAAGAGCAACAGTGTTTCGAATAGAGCGGAAATGTTTTCCACTTTGCCATGACCGTAGTGATGCTCCCGATCCGCCGGTCGGTCAGAAATCTGAACGGCAAAAAGCGTAACAATGGCAGCCACCAGATCCAACCCGGAGTGAGCCGCTTCCGCCAAGATGCCGAGGCTGTTGGTCATCAGGCCGACCACCAGCTTCATCACCGTCAGCAGTACCGCAGCGAAGACGGAGCTTCCGGCAGCCCAGACCTTCTCTCGCCTGGCGATTTTGCCTAAATCAGTTTCCATAGATTACCGAATTTTAGTTTCATCAAATTCCTTGCGTTCGCCTAGGTTCATCGGAGTTGTAGGAATACGGACTAGGAAAAAAGGGGATTAGCCCGGCATTATAATCCGCAGGGTATTTGGGCGCAAGGGCACGCCGGATCAGGCCCGTCGAGCCCTTCTACGGCTTAAGCGAAAGCCCTAGAATCAACAAACTTGAACGAACCCGGCTTGAACGGAGGAGATGAGATAGATGTCAAGGTTCGTCAATAAATGGAGGATCGCGCTGGAGAGTCGGACAGAATGCCTTATTCACCGGCATCATTGCCGGCGGCATTTTCCTCTTCGGTTTGATCTTGACTGGGACGATGGCCGATTACAAGGAGAGCGAGAAGATCCCCGCGGAGATTGCCTCCTCCTGCCGGAAGTTCTCGGTTGAAGCATATCGTTGAGGCGTCAGGTTCCCAGGACCGATCCAGTGATCCTATTCTAACCGACGGCAGAATTGCTCATCCTACGACCACCAACATAGTGCTTTTCTAAATCTGTCATTGCCAAAAGCCGATCGTACCCGAAAGCGATTGTGGGTTCTGGTTTTCTTGAGCTCGGTTCTGCCTTGCTCTCAGTTAGCTATGAGTTGTCTGGTTCGCATTGTTTACTTGCTGCCCGCTTTCCCCGATTCCATTTGCTGCGTATCTTCGAACACGCTAACTTTCCTATCGCTGTCGGCTATCTTCTGGGCGAGTTAGTTGCTCTGCATTCCTATCAAAGCCACGATTGCCGGCCGGATGGAAAGAAACCCAATGCCATGGGTCCGATCGCAATTTCCCCGGCCCAATTAACCCTTGATCTTGCCCTGGTGGCGGTAGCGGATCAGTTTGAGGATTCCCTTGGTCAGCCGAATCCCGCGCAGCAGGTTGAAAAGCCTGCCGTTGGTCTGCGCCGAGGGAAGGGCGGCCAGCTCGACTATCGACCGGCCGACGAAGGGGGCCGGCAGCGCCAGGGCGTCCAGCACGTAGGGCATCCCCTCGTTTCGCTTGACGCAGCGTCCCGGGCGATGCTCTTGGTCAGGCTGGTCACGGCTGCCTTGCTGGCGGCGTAGACGGTGGAGAACTCGGCCGGCTCGCCTTTCCCGCCCAACCCACTGATGTTGATCAGGATACCCTTCCCCTGCTTGCGGAAGATCGGCATCACTTGGCGGCATCCCTCCAGCACTCCCTTGATGTTGGTGTCGATGATAGCGCCGATCTCCTCGCTGGGGATCTCCTCCAGCGGCCGCATCCCGCCGGAGAGGCCGGCGTTGTTCACCCAGACGTCGATCCGCTGCCAAGTCTCCAGCGTGTGCCGGAGGAGGCGCTCCAGGTCGGCGGGTTTGGACACATCACAGGGGATCCCGCCGGCAGAGTAGCCTTTCGCCTGCATTTCGCTCACTGCCCTGCGTACTGCCTCTTCGCTGCGCGAGCCGATCACCACATGAGCCCCTGCGGCGGCGCAGGCTTCGGCGATAGCCCGGCCGATCCCCCGGCTGGAGCCGGTGACGACGACGACCTTGTCCTTCAGTTTCCCTTCTTCCATAGAAGTTATTATAGACCTTCCCGGCGGATAGATGGCCGCTTCCGAAGCCGGAGCCGCAAGTCATTGTCGGCCTTCTGGAGCCAAGCCTGAACCTCCTGTCGTTTTTCATTCGCCATAGAGCAACCTTCCTTCACGCACCACAGTGGCAGGAAGCGACGAAACGACGGCCAACCCCCGGTCGAACTCTTCGCGGGTGAAGACGAGCACGTCCTTGGCAATTCCCATTCCGCACAAGGCTCGAAATGCCTGTTGTTCGCGCTTGTAGCGCGGCAGAGGTGAATCGCGCCCCCAATTCAGCGCCTGACGGTTTTGCGGGACAGGCCGGTGGCGCTTGCCAACCCGCGAATGCTGATGCCGGCTTGCCACCGGCGGATGATCTCTGTGACTTCCACTCGAGAATTCTCCTTGTGTGCCATTGCCGCTCCTCTTTGCGAGAGTTTGCGACAAGGGTAGTTCAGTGATTTCCCGGGTGGGTCAAGACCCTGGTTAAGTGGTAGTTAGTTCTTGGTTAAAAGCCCTGAAAGCGGGGCAAAGTTCTTGGTTAATCACACAACCGAATTCCTTTAAGAACTGAAACCTTCAAATGACTTATTAGAGTTATCAGATGTTTCAGTGATACTATCTTTTCAGAATGGAGAAAATGTGAAATCAGTCGCAAGAAAATGGTTTTTGATGGCAGCTTTCTTTGGAATCCTTGTTTTTATGTCGGGATGTGCGGGAACAAATATAACACCGTCCCTTCAGCTCGTAACAGAGAACTATCCCCCCATCACGTTCATGAAAGACGGGAAGGTGACCGGTTTTGCCACGGAGGTCGTTCAGGAGATCCTCAAGCGCCTGAATCAGCCAGACAACATCAAAATGATGGCCTGGGACGACGCTTACAACCTGGCCCTGGAAGAGAAGAATGTCCTTCTCTTCAGTACCACGCGCACGGAAAAACGGGAAATGCTTTTCAAGTGGGTAGGACCTATCGGCAGTTATCATGACGTCCTTTACGCGAGAAGTGGCTCCGGCATTGTCATCAACAATCTGGAAGACGCCAAGAAGCTGGTGGAGGGAAAGGTGGATCTCTGCGCTTTCACAGATACGACAGCTCCTGAAATCCTCAAAGAAGCCGGCTACAGCATGGACGAGATCATTCCAGCCTACGTCATCAAGACCTACGAGTATTACATCGCCTTCTCAAAGGATACCTCCGATGAGATCGTCAATGACTGGCGCCGGAGTTTCGAGGAGATGAAGACGGACGGAACATTTGACAAGATATCCAAGAAATGGATTTCTAGCGGAGCGTCTGTAACCCAATAAGGGATTAGGCTCAATAGGGAATCGCATGTCAAAGAGGGGGTTAGCGACATGAAACAGGCGGCCCACCCCCTTTTTCATACCGTCAACTTTCTATTTCGTTTCTTGTAGGAAAAAAAGCCAAGAAAGGGGGAATTAGCTGTCAAGTTTCCGCACCTTTCAACCCGAAGTCAACGCACTCACCTGATGATCTGAATTGATTGCCACGCTTTCAAACTGGCGGCACTCCGGTTTCGAGAATTAGAGACAGCCGATATAAAAGAAATGAGTGGCTGTCCCCAATTCGCCCGCTCGCAATGCGCTTCCAATCGAAGTCCGACCTTGATCGACGGGAAACGTGGTTCTATAGTAGATCATCCGGCGCGCTCT
>JAPLHX010000034.1 GCA_026389415.1 Coprothermobacterota bacterium
GAAGGACATCGGTTTCGCGCGTTTGGAGCAGCTACATCTCCACGAAGTACGCGTTGTCGCAGATTTCGTCTCCATTCATTAGTGTCTTGGTTCTCTTGAAAGCTAGCTTCGGGTTGTAGGATTTCACCCAGGGCTCGTCTCTGGCACACATGATGAACCCCAGTTCGGGCTCCTCAAGTTCACGAAATATCTCGGCGTAGATGCATCTGGTAAACCTATAGCCCACGCTGCAAGGCTGATCCTCGGTCTTCTCCCATTGGTGCGTGCCTACAGCGGCCTTGTCTACCATTGCACAGAAATCGCGAAGATCCGTCTCCGGGTTTCCTGTATTTTGGCGCGCTTCAAACTCTTGCTGGTTGATCATTTCTCGAACCACTTCACGCGCTTTGGAACCGAAGTTTTTCTCCATGGCGTGCAGGAGCTCCACGGCGATATCCGCCATCACCGTCATCTTGCGCTTCAACAAATCCAGCAGAATCTTCTGATCCGCCTCGCTGATTGGATCAGGCAAAATCTCATTCAGACACCCGGCCATAGTATTCAACCCTTCTTTATTTAGAAGTAGGAACAATTATAGTCCTCTGAAATCTCCAGGCGGTATTCCGGATCTTTCTCTGCCAATTGGGGACAGCCACTCATTTTATGTCTCTTTTCCATGCTTTGACAGGTCTGCCGGCTTTTCCACTTGCTGGCCGAAATTGAAACCGTTTCTCCAGAGCATTGACGAATCCCTTATCACCCAAAAGGTAGATTGATAAAGAGTTGCGACAAACGGAGTCTTAAAAGTCGGCATGATAAGCGGCGCTGGATTAGGGCGCCAATGGAAGGATTCATACGGTTCCCTTCCCCGGCTGTCAAGAATAATCAGTGGCTGGCCCCAATTATTGAAAGATCACCGGCCCACGGAACGCGGGTCCGGTGTATTGAATTGTTGGCTGTTACTCCGATGTATCCTTTGGAAGACGCGACAAGTTCTTGCGATACCTTCCCAGATTAAAAACCTCACCGTGTTTCAAAATATTGAAGATTTCTACAACGATCGCTTGCCCAATGTAGATCTTCGCGGCTTCTTCTGATATTCCCTCCCCGATTAAACGATTGAAAGTTTGCCTTGTCTCGGGTGGGTCGCCTGATTTGAGCTGGGTGTTCACAACCTCAAGAATAGTCGTTTTAAATTTGGGATCTGCTTTTTTCATCATCTACTCCATGAAGCCAACACATTATTCTATAGTTTCCGGATAACTCCGCGCCACACACACAGTAATCCTTAGGACTCTATGCAATAACCAATTATCTGCTATCTTTGCACTCGCGGACCACCTATTTCCTAACATTTGTAAGTAAGCATTCTAACATAAAACATAATCTTGGGATCGTAGGGATAAACTGGGGTCAGGTATTTACTTTTAGCATTCCTTGATGGAGTCAGGGGACAAATGGCTTTTTCCGCCCGTTGCTTCTCATTGTCGATGTTAATTCCGATCCCGAAAAGAAACCACATTGATGAGGATCAGCGAGAGTTAGTTGACAATTGAACAACGTCCCTGAAAGGCTACCTACTTCGTCCTACGCGCTGACTGCCGCTGCGACCGGGTGAGCGCGTTGATATCGTGGTCGTGTGAATTTTCTCTTCGTAGTCATGGCGTGCTCACCGCATCGATGGTGAAAGTGTCGAACACGCTGTAGGCCCCCGTGTAGCCACTGTAACTGTTTACCGTTACGGTGCTGCCGACAATGTCCACAACGCTGAAGTAATAGGTTT
>JAPLHX010000257.1 GCA_026389415.1 Coprothermobacterota bacterium
GGAGACCACCAGGATCGCTCCGTCCATCTGGGCGGCGCCGGTGATCATGTTCTTGATGTAGTCGGCGTGGCCGGGACAGTCGATGTGGGCATAGTGACGGTTCTTGGTCTCGTACTCGGAATGGTAGATGTTGATCGTGATGCCGCGGGCCCGCTCCTCGGGGGCGTTGTCGATGTCGCCGAACTCCAGGGCCTTGGTCTTGGAGCCGGCGGCGGCCAGGCACTTGGTGATCGCCGAGGTCAGGGTGGTCTTGCCGTGATCGATGTGACCAATGGTGCCCACGTTCAGGTGGGGCTTGGTCCGTTCGAATTTCTGCTTCGCCATCTTTTCTCCTTTTCCTATCGATTAGGCCGCTTGCCGTCGCACGAAACCGAAAGACTCGATCAACGGCTCGCTAATTTGCTTCGGTACAGGTTCATACTGATAGAACTCCACATTATGTGTACCCCGTCCTTGCGTTAGAGAACGTAAGTCCGTGGCATAACCGAACATCTCGGACAGCGGGACTTTGGTGCGGATGACTTGGGCATTTCCTCGCTGTTCCATTCCTTCGATGCTACCCCGACGAGCGGTGATGTGACCCAATACATCACCAAGGTATTCCTCCGGGATCATCACTTCCACGCTCATTAGGGGTTCAAGCAATAGCGGCTGGGCCTTCATCACCGCATCGCGGAATGCTTTGCTGCCGGCAATGCGGAATGCAATATCGGAAGAATCGACAGGATGGTAGGAACCATCGATCAATGTCGCCTTGATGTCGATCATGGGATACCCGCTGATCACGCCACTCTCCATCGCACCACGGATTCCTGTCTCGACAGAAGGAACGAACTCACGCGGAATGGCACCAGAGATGATCTTGTTCTCGAACACAAACCCACTACCGCGCTCTAAAGGCTCAACTGAAAGCCAAACATGACCATATTGGCCCCGTCCACCGGTCTGGCGGATGTATTTTCCCTCGGCCTTGGCCTGTCGACTGATCGTTTCCCGATAGGAAACTTGGGGTTTACCTACGTTTGCTTCCACGCGGAATTCCCGCATCAGGCGGTCCACGATAATCTCCAGATGGAGTTCACCCATGCCGGAAATCACAGTTTGGCCCGTTTCATCATCCACCTTTACCTTGAAGGTGGGATCTTCTTCGGAGAGCTTGGCTAAGGAAAGGGTGAGACGATCCTGATCGACTTTACTTTTCGGTTCAATTGCCACCGCAATTACCGGAGTTGGAAAACGGATCGACTCCAGCAGAACCGGCGCATTCTCTGAACAAAGGGTATCACCGGTGGAAGTCAAGCGAAGTCCAACAGCGGCGCCTAAATCACCCGCAGCTATCTCATCCACATCTTCCCGGTGGTTGGCATGCAGCCTGAACAATCGTCCAATTCGCTCTTTCTCGCCCTTGGATGCATTCAACACATAGGTTCCAACCTTCATGCTGCCGGAATACACTCGGAAAAATGATAGCTTACCCACAAAGGGATCAGACACGACCTTGAAAGCGAGGGCACTCAGGTTCTCCTGCCGGCTTGCCGGTCGCTCTTCGACCTGGCCGGTTTTCATGTTGATGCCCTTTACCGGTGGAATGTCAGAAGGAGCGGGTAAATAGTCCACGATTCCATCCATCAAAGGTTGCACACCCTTATTACGGTATGCGGATCCGGCGAAGACCGGAATAAAAAGCCCCTCTATGGTTCCGCGGCGAATCAACCTCTTCACCTCAGATACCGTAAACTTTTGGCCGTCCAGGTAGCGCAGAAGCATTTCTTCGTCTAGCTCCACAATACTTTCCAATAACTGGTACCGATATTGGGCGACCTGACTGCTGAGTTCGTTTGGTATCGCGGTTCTCTCGAACGAGAGGCCCAAATCATCCTGATAGAGGTAGGCCACTTCTTCG
>JAPLHX010000165.1 GCA_026389415.1 Coprothermobacterota bacterium
CGTCTTCGTCGCCGCCCTCATCGGGCTCGTGATCGTGCACAGCTTCCTCATGCTTCATGACAGGCACGATAGCGCGCGCTTTCATCCACTTGCGCTTGGCTGTCAAGGTGATGCCGTCCAAAGTGGAGCGGGCCAGGGTGAAGCCGGCATCCGCTTTCGGATCCTGCCAGTCCGCCCGGTAGGTCAGCGCGCAATTGGAGAGGTTCAGGGCGTATTGCTCGCCCGTGTCGGTGAAGTTCCAGTTGAGGATGATGGTCTTGCCATCCGCCTTGGCCGCATTCAAACGCACCCCCCAGTAGTCGAAAAAGAGGGGGATCGTCATGGCTGTGATCGTGTCCGCGTTCGCGGTGCCGCCCGTACCAAATGCTTTGGGCATTCCGTTGCGTAGTTCCCAGGCACCGGACAGATAGATGTTGCGCCAGATTCCGGACTCGGCTTGATAGCCCATCTGCTCCAAGGCATCCGCCTCCAGGTAGCGGGCTAGGGCATTATCCGGCTCGGCAAAGACGACCTGGTTTAACACTTGCGCCACCCAGCGGTACTCGCCTTTTGCGAAATCCTGGCGGGCTTTGTCGATGATGGCTTGCGCCCCGCCCATGTAGGCCACGAACTTCTTAGCTGCCTCCACCGGAGTCAAGGGATTCAGGTTGGCGGGATTCCCGTCGTACCAGCCGATGTACTTCTGGTAGACGGCTTTCACGTTGTGGCTGAGGGTACCGTAATAGCCATGGGTGTACCATTGCGTGTCCAGGCTGGCCGGCAATTGGATCGCCTCGGCGATCTCGATCGGGGTGTACCCTTTGTTGATCAGGTTGAGGGTCTGGTCATTGACGAACTGGTACAGATCGCGTTGGTTGGCCAGGTAGTTGACCACGTTTTCCTGCCCCCAGCGTGGCCAATTGTGCTGGGCAATCAACACGTCGGTTTTGTCCCCATAGAGAGCGATGTCCTCGTTCAGGCAGGCCGCCCACTTCTTGGCATCTCGCACCTGGGCGCCGCGCAAGGTGAGGATGTTGTGCAACAGGGGGCAGGCGATCTCCGCCGAGTCCAGCACTTTAAACTGGGGAAAGTAGAGGTTCATCTCGGCCGGCGCCTCGGTACCCGAGACAATCTGAAATTCTATCTCAACACCATCGATGGTCCGTGTCTCGCCCGAGTTGTTGATGGTGTCCGTGGGAGGGATCAGGGTAATCGACCCGACCGCGGAAGCCTTGCCGATTCCGACATCGACCTGGCCGAGCTCTCCCCGTGGCAGGAGGAGGGCGTACTGGTAGCTGGCACGGCGAGTCATGGCCGTTCCGGCGTAGACATTCTCGCTGATGGCCGCCTCCAGGAACCCTTCCGGCGCCAGCACTTGCACTATATCCGCCTTAACATCCGCCTCGGAAATGACGCCCTTGACGCCACCATAGTGATCCACATGGCTGTGGGTGTAGATCACTGCGATCACCGGTTTCTCTCCGAATTGCTGGAAGTAGAGGTTCAGGCCCGCTTTGGAGGTCTGCGCGGTCTGCAGCGGGTCGATCAGAATCAAGCCGGTGTCGCCTTCGATGATGGTCATATTGGACATGTCGAAGCCGCGGATCTGAAAGACGCGATCGGTGACCTTGAACAAGCCGTTGTTCATGTTCAACTGGGCCATTCGCCAGAGACTGGGATTGACGCTGGGCGGCGGGTCCTTCTGCTGCAGGAACTCGTATCCCTTCAGGGTCCAAACGGGTGTGCCGGTTTCCGTCAAGATGGTCACATCGGGTAAGGAGGCGATGAAACCGCGCTGGGCGTCCTGGAAATCCTGCTGGTCGGCGAAAGGCAAGGTTTTAGCCAGATCGGCATTGACTTGGATCGTGGTCGGCTCAGCCGGTTTGGGCAGTGTGGATGACACCGTTTTCGTGGGCGATGGAGAGGCCGGTGAGGGAGAGGTTGGCGAGGGAGAGGTTGGTGAAGGAGAGGTTGGTGACGGAGAAACGGACGTCGCAGTCGGCGTGCCAGGGGCACTGCAAGAAACCGCACCTCCCACGATCAGCACGAGTCCTAGAAGCAAAACCAAAACCATCCTAGCTTTTTGTCGGATACCCATTCTGTTTCCTTTCCGGTGTGACGGTATTTCCGTCAACACCAATGCCCGCGGGTTATGAAAAGCGTGCCTTGCACCCGATGCTTGGCGTCCGCCACTGTGTGGCACCATTATCTATGACAGAGAGGTTCAGGTCTAGGGTGAAGAATTGCATAAATTGGGGACAGCCACTGATTATTCCTGTCGACCCGGTGTTTTTCAGGCCCCTGCTCAATAGACAAGGTGCAGGAATCTACAGGAAGGCTGGAAGGGCTATGGATGGCAGGCCGGAGCCAATTCCAGCCAGCCGACTGGAAATCACCGGATCGTGGCCGTAAGAACCATGGACTAGAACCTGCTGCGGCCGATCTCGCCAAGGATAGTTGGGAATCCCTCCGGTCAGTTCGGCAACAGGATTGCACCCAGGTACGTAATATAGGCACGCATCTCTTTTACAGTCATGCCGTATGAAAACTTATCGGCCGTCGCATATGAATTCGACTCCACCCTCAGGTACAACTGGTATTGATGTCCGGGCTGCAGCACCGCTTTTTGCTCCAAGGTGACAAATCCGTTGGTACCATGCTGTTTGTCCCAAGTGTTGCTAACCGGAAACCCGGTCCCGATCCATGCCGTGGGGGTGTTCCCCTCCGCGTCCTTTCCGGTGGTGAGATCCCAGATCCCCAGGTGAGCCTGAAGATTGATCGAGACATCCCCGTTCGGTATTTTCCCGATGTAGAGGTCGGTTTGGAGGTTCACCCGGCAGGTGACCGAAGCGGGAAACTGACCCTGGTAGGCAAATGGCCGGGAATCCTGCATTACCCCTTTGATCTGTGCGCTGTATACATCAAAAGGTTTAAAGGCGGCGTCGCCCCAGAATTTCGTCCCCAGGGTTCCCGGTGGGGATGTCAGCCCGTCGCTCTTGAAGAAACTCATCTGACCGCCCTTGCCCGTTTCGGTCATGGTCATGGTGTTCTTTTCCACCCGCCAATGCGGATTGGGCGTGTTCCAAGGGTAGACAAGAGAGAAAGCCTGCGCGCCGCCTAAGCGGGCCCAAGCCAGGCCAAAGCCGTAGAGGATGGTGCCGGTAGCGGAAAGCCGGTAATCGTCGTTATAGGTATTCACTGGGAAGGCGGGGGAGATCGGAGCGGGCAGGACGCTATCTGCCAACTGGGTGGTCCAACCGGGGCCTTGGTATTGCGGCACGGCCGGACCGAAGTCGGTCAGGAGCAGGAGCCAATCGGTGGATCCGCCGAGGAATTGGCCCTGCGTCGAATCCCAACGGTCATAGGCCGGCCCCTCCGGCACCAAGAGTATTGTGGCCGCTGCCGGTTCCACTCCTGCGCCGTTATTACTCCTGTAAATCCCCCCGGCATGTGTGCCGGCGTAGAGCACGTGGGGAGTCGTGGGGTCAACGGTCAGGCAATTCACTTCGTTGTCCGTCCACCCGCTACAGGTACCGTGCCAGGAAAAGCCACCATTGGTGCTCTTGAAGACTCCCTGGTGATCGGTGCCGGCGTAGAGCACCCGGGCGTGAGTGGGGTCAACCGCCAGGGCGTGCAGATTGAGGCTGGTCAGCCCATTGGAAACGGGGATCCAAGCGCCCCCGCTATTCGTGCTGGCAAAAGCCCCGTTTCCCCAAGTAGCGGCATAGAGGGTCTGCGGGTGGCTGGGATCAATCGCCAGGGAACGCACGTCCGCGTTGGCCAGCCCGCTGGAAGCGGAATTCCAATGGGCTCCGCCGTCGGTGCTCTTGAAAACCGCCTGCCCGGTGAGCGCCGTCGCGGCGTAGAGGATCTGGGGATTGGAAGGATCGATGACTAGGGCATCGAAGTATGACGAGCCCACAAGCCCGGTGGAGGAGACGGTCCAACTGGCCCCGCCGTTGGTGCTCTTGTAAACGCCGGTCCCCTCATTGCCGTTGTAGTTGCCGGCGTAGAGGGTCTGCGGGTGGCTGGGATCGATCACCAGGGAACGCACATCCCACGTGAGAAGCCCATTGGAGATTGGATTCCAATGAGCCCCTCCGTCCGTGGTCTTGAATACTCCATGCAGCCCTTGGGCCGTGCCGGCGTAGAGGATCTGGGGATTGGACGGGTCAATCGCCAGGGCGGCGACATGAAGAGTTGTCAACCCGTTGGAGCAATCGGCCCAATTCCTGCCGCTGTCGGTGCTCTTGGACACTCCGCCCCCCCAGGTGGCGGCGTACAGGACCTGGGGATTGGAAGGATCGACGGCCAGCGAGCGGACGTCCAGGGTCGTCAGCCCGGTGGAGGCGGCGCTCCAGTTGATGGCAAGCCCCTTGGAGGAGTTGGCCAGGTTAACCAGGGGTGTCGGGTTGCCGGTCGGGTTCAGAGCATCCGGCGTGGTGAGGACCGCCGTCCGGATCCCGTAGGTTCCCTCATCGCGGGTCTGGATGGCGAAGAACTGAGCCCGGGACAGCAGATCTTGTCCCCCCTGGAGGAGAGGATCCAGCGGATTGGTGGTGGTCAGGTTAGCGCTGTAGGCCACCAGGCGGGCACAACCGATCAGGAAGCGGTCCACTTCGGCGTTCAGATTGGGAGTGTAGTAATGGGTGACGTAGTTTTGCGCGGTCTGGCCGGTGGTGTCGCGGTGGTTGAGGGTCTCGGTGTAGATCTGAATGCCGCGGTACTCATAGAAGAGCAACCCAGCGAAGTAGGACTCGTAAGCCAGGTAATAGTCCATCAATCGCTGCGGCTGGAAGGTCCAGGT
>JAPLHX010000086.1 GCA_026389415.1 Coprothermobacterota bacterium
TGAAGCCGATCGATGCCCTGCGTTATGAGTAGTCGGGCGAGTAGAGGAGAATGAACATGATCCGAAAATTCGTTATTCTGTTAGCGATTGCTGGGCTGCTGTTGACTTTGGTCACCCCGATCGCTGTTGCCGGCAGCGGCAGTCAGGCGATCGAAGTCACTTATCGCGACATCACCATCTGGGTCGACGGGAAACAGATTTCTACAGACACCGAACCCTTCCTGGTCCAAGGCCGCACCTTCGTCCCACTGCGAGCGGTGGCAGAAGCATTGGGCCAAACGGTGAGCTGGGACGACCCCAACAACCGCGTGATCATCGGTCAACCGACAACGCAAACTTCGTCTAGTTCCGCTTCCTTCACCGACAACGAGAGCGACTGGTTGGCGATTGCCACCAACGGCAACCAAATCGTTGCAGTGGGAAGTGGTGGCTCGATCCTGACCTCTGTTGATGGAAAAACGTGGACGGGAGCCGCCAGCGGCACACAACAAACGTTACGGGACGTGGCTGTCTGGGACAACACATGGGTTGCCATAGGGGAAGAAGGCACCGTGTTGGTCTCCCCCGATGGAAATACATGGTCCAAGCACAACGCCGGCACTGGCAGCCTTACCCGGGTCACGTTCGGCGCAAACCTTTGGGTTGCAGTGGGGGAAAACGGCTCGATTTTTACATCCCCAGATGGAATCCAATGGGAATCGCAAAATTGTGACACCTCGGAAAAACTGGACGGGGTGGCCTATGGAGTCGGTCGTTTTGTTGCTACCGGAAGCCATGGGACGCTACTTACTTCCATAGACGGCTTGCAATGGGCGCCAATTGACGTGGATACCACAGCCGACTTGCGCACGGTCTCATTCCACGAATCGATGGGGTTGCCCACATTCCTGGTGGTCGGTAGCGGCGGAACCATCGTCACATCAACGGATGGAATCCATTGGACCTTGCGCTCCTCCGGGTCGACCAATACCTTGCTGGCTGCCGGCGGGTCGGATAGCGGGATGATGGCCGTGGGGACCAATGGGACCCTTCTTTTTTCGATGGATGGTAAAACCTGGACTTCGATGGCTTCCCTTGGCAGCAGCCAACTGGAGGGCGTGGTCTATGCCTTGAACCAATGGTTGGTCGTGGGCCGCTCTGGGACTGTGCTGCGTAAGGAAGGGGAAGGAAACTGGCAGGCCATCCGGGTCGCGATCGATCTTTACGGGATCGTCCGAGCTGCGGGGCAATGGGTGACGGTCGGCGACGGCAATTGGATTCTGACTTCGGGCGACGGCAAGGAGTGGATGTTACACCAAGCCACCGTGTCGGCCTCGGCTCCGGTGACGATTCCTCCTCCTCCGTCCAGAAACTCGCCCACAACTATCGGCACCGGTCCTCCCCCGTTCTTGCGGGCAGTAGCCTGGGGCATGGATCGTTTTGTGGCGGTTGGCAGCAATGGCCAAGGGGTGCTGCTGCATTCCGCAGACGGCACGACTTGGCAAGGTTTCCCCTTGGTAGCCGGTTTTTTGCGGGCCGTGACCTTCGGCGGTGATCGGTTTGTCGCGGTGGGAGACGCAGGCACCATTCTGGTTTCGCTCGACGGCCGGACATGGTCCCAGCGAGCAGGGACGACGGCAAACTTACGTGCCGTTGCCTATGCTGAGGGTAAATTCCTGGCAGTGGGAGACTCCGGAACCATCCTATCTTCCCCGGACGGAAAGGAATGGAAAGAAGTGCATTTGGCCGGTTCCCCCGATCTGAACGCAATTGCCTACGGCGAAGGCCATTGGATCATTGCGGGCGGGAACGGTACGCTGTTTTCCTCGATCGATGGAATCAATTGGTCCACCATTCCCACAAGCAGCGATAGCGACATCGCGAGTCTGCATTACGCCGACGGCCGATTCGTAGCGGTCGGTCGCAGCGGCAAGATGCTAACCTCTACCGATGGTTCTGGATGGGAAGCATTGCCTAGCATCACTACCACCGATTTGCTTGCCGTCAGTTGGGGCGACGGGCAGTGGATGGTCGTGGGACGAGATGGGCTGTTGCTGAAATCGACAGACGGCAGCCACTGGCAAAGCATCCTGATGCTCTAGGACCCACAATTCGCCCTGCTGGGGACCTTTTCAAGGCCGATTCATGAGATCTGCTAAAATAATAGGGAGATCGATCTGAGCTTGGATCCCGGATTTGGAAGACCACAACTATCGGTCGAGGAGGATAATTGCATGGAAGTCACAATCAAAGGTGCAGAACGAGCCAATGAGTGGTCCATCGTTAGCGTGAAGGGCCGTCTCGATACCATCACCGCTTCAGATTTGGAGAAGAAGACCATCGCTTGGATTGGTGAAGGACATCGGATGCTGCTGTTGGACCTAGCCGGTGTGGAATTCCTCAGTAGCGCAGGCATTCGAGCGATTCTGGTGGTCGCCAAGAAGACGAAAGAGCTGCAGGGCGCCCTGGCGATAGCCGGATTGCAGGGTATTGCCAAGGAAGCTTTCAACCTTTCGGCTTGCAACACAATCCTTTCCACTTACACCAGCGTGGACTCCGCCTTGAAAGGTTTGAACCCCAAGCCCAGCTAGGACAGAAACACACCAAGCATCTTACCCTGCCGCACCATCTCCTGACAGTAGGCATAAAGGGCGTCATAGACGATCGATTCCGCCCGATTGACTGCGGAATCATCTGCCAGGCCTAGATGGCGAAATCCTTCGGCGATCGCATTCAGTCCGATTCCCTCCGGCTGGCGATAGTAAGAATTGTCGGTGTCCGCTCCGTTTACGATTCTGCCGAGCAGTACCAAGGCCGGTTCCTGATCCAGTCCGTACTTGGATTCAACCTTAGTACCCCGACACGGTATTGTAGCGCGCGATCCGGCCGAATTTAACCAGGGCATGACCGATTGATGCATCCACGGCCAACTTTTCCGGTGCGACCAGCCAATCTTCAAACTGCTCTTCGCTTTCCCATTGGGTGATGATCAACCAATCTCCATGGTTATCCGTAGGCTTCAAAATCCGTTCTGCCAGGATACCATAACGCTGCCTCAATACTCGGTTGGACTCGATCCAGGCGAAGAAGGCCGACTGGTTTTCCGGCGGAATCTCCACCGTGCGGATACAAACCAGCGGGTTACGGGGACCGATGTTCATTTTCTTTCCTCCATTTCGGTTTTTGTTTCCTGAGCCAACCAGGCGAAAAGAACCGTGGCCAATAGAACGACCCCCCCGATCACCATGAACCCCATCTTATAGGAAGCGGTCATCAGGATCGCTCCCAGCAGAACGGGACCGGTGGCCTGACCGACATCCATGATCGTGCTCATATAACCCAGAGCGGTGCCGCGTCCGCTGGCAGGAGCCAGATCCGCCACGAAAGCCGAGGTGGCAGCGGAGGCTACGGCCAAACCAAGGCCGAATACAAAAGAGAGCAACAAAAGGAGAATTAAATTCGCAGTGAAAGGAAACAGACCGATGGTTACGCCTGTAAGCATTAAGCCAATCAGGATCGGCAGCTTGCGCCCGCGCCGATCGCTCAGTCGTCCCATCAGCGGTCGGGCTAAGGTCCGCACGCCGACCTGCACCCCGAACAGCACGCCGATCCAAGCCATGTTGATGCCGGCGCTCAGTGCATAGAGTGGCAGAAACGCCTCCAAAGCACCGAAAGCGAAATATTGGGCCGCTTCTGCCACGCTGGTGATTAGAATGGTCCGGTGAGATAGAATTCGCCAGATCGGGATTTTGGTGGTCTTTTGGTGAACAATAGGGGCAGCTTCTGCTGGAGCTTTGGGGATAACGAAAATACCCAACAAGGTCAATGCTCCCGCCACAGCGCATGCCAAATAGACCCACTGCCATGCTCCAAAAGCCAGAATAGCGGCACCGGCGATCGGAGCCAATGCCCGCCCGGCCAAGGTGGTGGAAGAAAACCAGCCCAATCGTTCACCGCGCCGGGTGGGAGCCAGATCCGTGACGTAAGCCATGGCCACGGGGCCGAATACAGCGGTGGCCACGCCGTGATAAACGCGCACCAGGGCCAGTTGCCAGGGAGTCGTCACCAGGAAATAGAGAAAGGGCGCCGTGAAGAATACGATGCCGGCCAGTAACAGCATCGGCTTGCGCCCCCATCGGTCGCTGAAATACCCGGCAAAAAAGCTGGTGAGGACCCCCGTGACCGTGGAAGCGGCGGCAATCAGGCCGATGGTCGCTTTGTCTGCCCCGATTTGTTGGGCCAGGATCGGCAAAACCGGATTCTTGGCAATGGTGGAGCTGAAGATGGCCAGTCCACCAACACCGCACAAGAGCAGGAAAGCCGTCGTCCGCTTCATGGGATAACTATAGGATGCAAACGGGAAGAAGGCGAAGATACGTTGTTCCTTTCAGAGAGTGGTCAATCCCTAAAAATGCTTCGCGGCAAACTAAACTGACTAAGCTAGTGGTTATCCGTTCGGAGCCTGTTGGACATTGAATTGGATGGGGATGTAGGTAAAATCAGGTATTGATACATTCCTGTGAATCGAGGCGAACCGAATGGCTGACTTGACACTGGTAACCTATTGCGGGCTGTATTGTGGTCTATGTTCTTGAGGCAAATTGCAGTTGTCGTGCCTCCACGTGCGGCCCCCCGTTTTGCGGAATCCGGAACTGTGCCAAGGAAAAGGGAATCGAGATTTTTCCTTTTTGCGACGATTACCCTTGCAACAGAATCAAGGGTTTGGCGAAAGGATATGTCACACTACTGGCCGACGGAGAACGCCTGAAAGCTCTGGGTATAGATCCATGGGTAGAGGAACAGGAAAGCCGGAGAGCGACAGGTTTCGCCTATGTCGATATCCGGTGCCTGCCATACGAGATTTCCGATAAGTGAAAAAGATGAAAGAAGTATTTGTAGCAGATAGAAGTTCAAACGGGAAATACCAATAGAACAATAATTTATTCCATTGTATGGTGAAATGCTGGTTACTTCGAT
>JAPLHX010000311.1 GCA_026389415.1 Coprothermobacterota bacterium
AATGACAATGAGGGGGACGGCTCAGGGTGACAAAAACGAGTCAATAGCAAGATTCTTCAGCGAAGGGCGCTTCAGAATGACAAGAGGAAGGCGCACCGGGGCGATCGGGGGAAATTGGCGGGACAAGGGGAATGGGTTGCATCAGGGGGACATCGGTTTGTGTATAATCGCTGGTATGGGACTTTTTCTCGTAACCGGTGGGGCGGGATTCATCGGTTCGCACCTGGCGGAGCATTTGCTGAATGCTGGTCATCGGGTGCGGATCCTGGACAATCTGTCCACCGGGCGGCGCCAGAATCTTGCGCATTTGTCAAAAAAAGTGGAATTCCTGCTGGGAGACATCCGTCGGCAGACTGACTTGGGTACCGCCACCAAAGGTTCGGACGGAGTGTTTCACTTGGCGGCGATCGCCTCCGTGCAGCGATCGATCCGCTATCCGCTCCTGACCCATGAAGTGAATGCCACCGGAACCTTACGTCTGCTGCAAGCGGCCCGCCGCACCGGGGTGGCTCGGGTGGTGGTGATCTCCACGGCTGCCGTATACGGGGACGCCCCATCGCTGCCGGTGCAAGAGGATTCCCTGCCGGCTCCTCTTTCCCCCTACGGAACCAGCAAGGCCGCCGCCGAAGAGTACGCCTTGATGTTTTCCCGTCTGGGCTGGCTGCAAACGGTGGTGATCCGACCCTTCAATATTTATGGTCCGCGCCAGGATCCCGGCTCTCCCTACTCCGGCGTGATTTCCCGTTTCGTGGAATCCGCGGTGCGGGGGCGCGATCCTGCCCTCTACGGCGACGGATCACAGACCCGGGATTTCCTGTTCGTGGCCGACCTCTGCCGTGCCTTGGCTCAGGCCATGGAGGAAGAAAAGGCCGAGGGACAGATCCTGAACGTGGCCGGGGGGCGCGAGACCAGCATCGCCACGCTGGGTGAGGTGCTCTTCCGGCTGCAGGGCAGGGCCTTTGCCCCCTCCATTCACCCAGCCCGCTCCGGTGACATCCGCCACTCCCTGGCCTCCATCGCCAAAGCGGAAACCATCCTGGGCTGGCGGCCGCAGACGCCGTTGGAGCAAGGCCTGCGTCAGACATTACACTGGATGCGCCGGGAGGAAGAAGGGGAATGATCTGGCGGCGCTGGCGGGCACTGTTGCTTGCCCTGGGCGATGCGGTAATTCTAAACGGCGTGTTCCTGGCGGTGTTCTTGCTGCGCTATGGGTCGGAACTGTCCCCCATCAACTTCAATCCCTACGCCAACTACTTCTGGTTGTACACGATCCTCTATCTGCTCTTGTTGGCCCTTTTCGGCGCCTTCGAGCCCGAACCGCAATTCAGTTGGTTGGATCAATTGCTGGTGCTGGTGCCGGTGATAGGCGCCTTCTTCGTGCTGCAGTTGGTGTTTCTATTCGTCACGCGGGAGTTCGGTTTCCCCCGACTGGTGCTGACCGAATCCTATTTGTTGATCTGGGGCCTGTCCTCCGTCCTCCATGCCGTCGACAGCCACGTTCTGCGCCGGACGGAGCCGCCGCGGCGGTTGCTGGTGATCGGAGAGGAACAAGACCTGCTGGCGTTGATGGCCCAGAAGGAGAAGCTGGGCCGTGCCCAAGTGGTGGGCGCCGTCGGGCGATCCGGCCTGCAGGCGATCCCCGATCTCCCGGTCTACGGTGGGGCGCCTCTCTTACAACTGCTGAAGGAAGCCGGCGCCGGTGAGCTGCTGATCCTGTCCTCCCCCCGTTTGGCGTCAGAACTAATGAATCTGTTGGTGGAAGCCAAGCAGAGCGGGATCGCGGTATCCATGATCCCCTCGCTGTACGACATGCTGACCGCTGCCGTGTCGTTTGGACGAACCGGTGATTTGCCGACGGTCGTCGTCTGGCGGGGGCAGAACCGGTGGATCGAACGGTGGGCCAAGCGCAGCCTGGACCTGGCCGCGTCGTCTCTGCTGCTGGCGCTCCTGTCGCCGGTGTTGCTGCTGGCGGCGGCGGGGGTCCTGCTGACCTCTCGCGGACCGCTGTTGTTGCGGCAGGAACGGGTAGGATTGGCAGGAAAGACCTTCACGGTCACCAAATTCCGCACCATGCGCCAGGACGCAGAGCGAGAAAGCGGACCGGTCTTTGCCCGGCAAAACGATCCCCGCGTCACCCCTTATGGCCGGATTCTGCGTCTGCTGCGGATCGACGAACTGCCCCAGCTATGGCAGGTGTTGCGGGGGGAAATGAGCCTGGTGGGCCCGCGGCCGGAACGTCCCGTCTTCGTGGAGCAGTTCCTGCAGGAGGTCCCCGGCTACGGGTTGCGCTTCCTGGCCAAACCGGGGATGACCGGCATGGCTCAGATCTACGGCTCTTATGAAACCACCCCGGAGAACAAGTTGCGCTACGACCTGGCCTACATCCGCGGCCAGTCCCTGCGTACCGACCTGCGCCTGCTGTTTTTAACCTTCAAGTTGATGCTGGGACGAAAAGGGGCACGATAGCGCTACCGTCGATATTGCCGAAAGAGGGCAAGCATTCGAGGATAGAGCTTCGCTCCGCTCAACATGACCTCCCAAGGACTGGCCTGCAGATGCTGCCGGTGGGAGCGCTGTGATCACCTTGGGGCTGAGCGGAGATGCAATGCGCTAGGGGTTGGTGAATTGGTTTAGGAGGTCTTCTACTTGATGAAGCATGACCGGTAGCTGCTTTTCTATAATTGCCCAAACGCGAGAGTGCTCGACTAGATCGTATCCGTGGATCAGCAGATTGCGGAAGCTCATGATTCGCGGGTAGTAGCCAATACGGTTCGCCGTTTCCTTATCTACAGTTTGCAGACGTCGAATCGCCTCCCCGATGATTTCGAAACTTCTCTCGACGGCTTGGCGAAGGACCCGATTTGCCGAATACTCCTGAAGAGATTTGTCAGCGGTGATGGAGAGAATGAACCGGGCCTGATCCCGAATGTCGTCTAGTAGTTTAGGTGTCTTTTCGTTCATACAGGATTGTCCGGGTGCGGTTCACTTCTTGGATAAAAAATGGATTTTTCAACGCGGATGTCTCCACCAAGTCAACCTTCTTCCCCAATAGCAGGGATAGTTCTTCTTGGAACTGGAAATAACGATCCATCCAGGGTCCCAAATCTGCGGTGGATTCGTACTCCACCAGGAAGTCCAGGTCGCTGGTTTGAGGGTCGAAGGGTTCATCGGCAGCCGACCCAAAAATCTCCAAGCGCCTCACTTGGTATTTGCGGCAGAGTTCCCTGAGTTCGGATTGTCGATCGATCAGCAGCGGTAGCATGTGTCCCTCTCCGGAAAGCATAGCGAAAACCGGCCAACACGGAAAGGTGGGCAGGATGGGGTCGGTTCAGGAGAAACCCTTTTCTTCGTCGCCGCACTGACTACCCTCCTGCGCTGGACCTTCTTCACCTGGGGTAAGGACAACCGGCAACCACGGTGGAGGGATACGACCAGTTGTCTCTCTTGGTTCAGACGTATCAAGATCGCATGGATCTGGTTTCACCTATGATGTGTTAGACTCGAATTCAATGAGACGGCGAAGTGCCATTGGGGAAACCAAGAAGGGAATGGTGGCCGCAGGGAATCAAAATGAAAATTTTCGTAGATTGTTTTAAACACAAAATCCGGCTCACGGATGAAAGATGGCTCACATCCTGGAACACTCGGAAATGCAAGGCATGGAGGATGAGCTCGAACGGGTGTTGCGGCAGCCGGTGGTGGTGCGCGGATCACACTCAGACAAGACAGTATGGCTATTCTACGGGTTCTATGCACAAACTACTGTAGGCAGCAAACGGCTATGCGTTTTGGTAAAATTCGTAGAAGATGATGCGTTTGTCGTCACGGTTTGTCTGACAGACAAACCGAAAGTAGGAGAAGATCTATGGCCGACAGATTGAGACTCTAGTTCGACGCCGAAGCCGACTACCTTGAGGTGCAGTTTCACGAGGGCAGCGGCACTATGAGGGAAACCGCACATGACGCCGTGATGGAGCGGGTGGATGCGCAAGGAAAGGTCCTTGGCTTCAGTATCTTGGGTGTGAGCCGGTTCAAGAAGACGAAACCGCTGGAAGCCAACCTGACCACGGCGTGAAGGATGGGGTCATGAAGGCTGGGTCCAGGTCTCCTCTGAAATAGTGCCTCGGACTCGCAACACGAAGTTGAATCGGACTTGACCCCGATAACCACCCCATCGGTGAGTATCGAGCAACGGATCACCGTATGGATTTAGATCGAAATTCTTCACTTCGCTATTTTCAAAGTCAGTATATAGTCGGCTCAACTACAAAGGCGAAGGAGGACAGAAGGTGCAAGCGACCCGGACAGGGTGGCTCACAGGCGATGAAGCATTCGTTGACCAGTTGGAGATGCTGATCCCCGCTTTCGCGGGGTGACAGGGGTAACAGGGGGCAGGCCAGTCGCTCCCTCAACTTTGGGAATCGCGGCACATATTATCCCGTCCAGAACTCAATCCCGTAATCGCGCAAGACCTGATCGACCTCTGCCGCTACACCGCCAGTGGGATCCAAGATTTCCTGGCGGTTCGACACGTAGACTTTGCATTGGGCTCGATCAAATAGAGCTACTGCGACTTGTTGCGGGTCATGCCGGGTGACGTATAAGATTCCATCCGGCTTGTCGGGATGCTGAAAGACTGCTTGTGCCCAGCGCCCAGCCATACGACGGTCTCCCGAGTTCAGACTCCCGTTCACCCCGAGCCAGACCATGGAAGCTCCGGATGTCAGGTTCACCAAGCGGATTTCTTCCGTGGAAACAATCCGGCAGAAACAACGAATGCGCAGGAAATTGCTCGTTACGTAAGGAAACTCTCGGTCGCGAGTAAGCTGCAGGGTTTCAATCAGCGCCCCGTGAAGGGCCTTGGCCATATACAACACGCCGAACTCTTTTCGATCCGGCGCATCGAAACGATTCCAGCCAGTCTTGCCGAAAAACAGGGGATCTTGCACGCACTGATAGATGCGGACCCAGGCGCTGCCGGATGAAAAGGATTCCAGCCGAAGATCCGCAGGAAGGGTAATCTTAGATGGCACCCTGCTTTCCAAAAGAGAGGGCTGCTTTCATCACGTCTGATTTCTTGTTTCTCCGCAATTCCTCCAGGGGAGTTTTTCCCTCCAAGCGGCCATTCGGCGTCAGCAGGAACGCCAGTTTCATCCAGGGATCCAGATCCCAAAGCGCCGAGAGGACTTCCTCCATTCCCGGCCACATCCCCTTTGCCGAGAATTGCCAGGCGGGAAAGAGAAAGGTTCGACTTAAGGGGAGAGCCAACAGTTTACCTTGTTCCCTTCGCTTCGCGATGGCTTGACGAGATATCCCCAAGATTTTCTGCACTTCTGCAACCTTGATGGATCCGCCTTCTACGTTCAGCAGGGCCTGCATTCGAGTCGTTAACTGAAGTTGCCTGAGGGCGGAATGATCCGCATTTTTCGCTAAAGCCCTTCGTAATGTTTCCATCAGTACATCAATATCGGTTTCCTGACCTGCTGCTTCCTTCAGGTCTCGAGCCGAAAGCGCAGCGATCGAGTCTGTAAGAGAACGCAATGCGCGGTGCATAACGACATTCCGGTCTGCTCTCGGTTCGAAGTAGGAATGCAAAACCCGATCGATCAGCTCCACATCAGTTGGCGTGGGCCCGGTGTCAATATCCTTCCGTTTTTCGTGAACACTCGTTTCCGGCATCGCGTGATCTCCTTCGAAGTGACTATAATTGACGCAAGACGGTAATGTCAATAGTTGTCAACTTCGTACTAGAGATCTCGAAAATGAAGGCAGTCAAAACGATAATGGCCATGGAGTACCCTGGACGATCGTCCTCCTCCTGTCATGTTGATCTCCCCTTTTTGTCATGCCGAACACCTCTTTTTGTCATCCTGAGCCCGGCCCCCCCTCCTGTCATCCTGAAGCGCCCCTTTTTGTCATCCTGAGCGCAGCGAAGGATCTTGCCTCGAACCCTTCGCTTCGCTCAAGGGTAAACTCCGCGACGAAGGAATCTTGCAGTTGCGGCCCCTGTCATGCTGAACGCAGTGAAGCATCTGGCAGTTCGTCTTGTTTGTAGGCTCAAGGCCAGACCCTTCGCAAAGACGGCTCAGGGTGACAAAAAACGAGTCGAAGGCAAGATTCTTCAGCAAAGGGCGCTTCAGAATGACAAGAGGAGACGGCACCAGGGTGACAAGGAGGGGGGAGGGCACAGGGTGACAAAAGAAGAGCGAAGCGTCCACCCCCCCCTGTCGTCTTGGAAGATCTGCAGGGGGATCAGCAGGGGAAAACGGTGGGAGAAAGGTAGGGGAAGCAAGGCAATGACGCTGACGATGACAGTGTATGTCTTCGCCAGGCTTTGGAAATTCCTCTCTTTAAGGGCTTTGTATCCTC
>JAPLHX010000199.1 GCA_026389415.1 Coprothermobacterota bacterium
TGTAGTAGAATCGCCGACTTGCGCAGGTTCTAAACCGGTTGTGGAGGCTTTGTATCTCTGGGGCGACTTCTTGGAAGAGGGCGAGGCTTCTATCGGCCTGAATTCGAAGCTGTTTGCCCGTAAGGAAGAGGTTCGAACCTAAACACGAGAGGACATCCCATTTGTCCTCCAATATGCCGGCTATCGAAAGTAAGGGCCACGGTTGGGAGTGATAGAAAACTCCGTGATGGAAGATCGCGAAGGAGCGCCACCTATCCGCCACCGTTCCGCGCCCGTCTGGATAGAAAAAGGTTTGGGTGGCGGCGCGGAAGTATCGGGCGGGTGTGGCGCAAACCCTAAAAGAGATCGCCGGGATGTTCGTCGTGGGGATGAGCGAAGGGGAAGTGGAGGAAAAACTGGCCGAGGAGATCCCCGCCACGGTGGAAGTGGAAAGCGGTCGGGCGCTAGCGAAACGGACCGCTTTGAACGTGCAGGCCCTGGTGCAATCCCTGGCCGAGGATCGAGAGGACCGCGCCCGCGTATTGACCGAGTTGCAAAATGTTTTGCAAGAGCAACGGGACTAGCTGACCTGCTTGACCGAATTGGTGGAGGATCTTAAGCGCCTGTAGTGGGAACGTCTGATTGGCCATAAGGGAAAGACAAACCGTCTGAGGGGTCAAACAGACGACCTGGGACCAGGATAAACCGCTGGACAGCAAGCAAGCAATAGCATACAAAGGAAGCAACACGCCTTCGGCAAGAAATCCCACGGCGTGTGATACGGGCAGGAAACCAGAACCCTGCATCTTATGCGGATCAGTCTAGCTGCGAGAAGATGTTTTAAAAAACCAGGAAAAGGAGAGACGTGATGGGCGAAAAGGGCGGTAAGAAAAACAAGGAAAAGGTTCAGAAACAGAAGGCCGAAAAACAGAAACAAAAATCAAAAAGCAAGCTTGATAAGCAGCCGACAAGAAAGCCTTTATAGAAATCACGGTGGGGTGATCTGTACAATCGCTTTTCCCACCTGAAGCGCAAAGACTACGGTAACGAGCAGCAAAATGAACGTATCGAATAGAGCCGCGCTTCTATCCACAAACTGTTGTCCTCGGAATTCAACATGAAGAAATGGGATGTCCTCTCCCAAGGGTTGATTCCGCGTTGAGGGCGGAGTGTCCCCCCTAACCTAGAAGCCTTAGATGTTTGTCCGTTGTTTGGTGTGTATGGGGGGGGAAACACAAACAGAAAATCCCCGGCTACCTGGTGCAGGCTTAGGCTCTCTTGTGGCGAACGCGAGAGCGGCGTGAAATGCTTGCATAAAACCTTGGAACGACCGGGAACTTGAAGGAGGAATTATGAAGACGAGAAGACTCGGAGAGACTGAGCTGGAATTCTCAACGGTTGGGTTGGGAACATGGGCAATGGGTGGGGCGGCTTGGGAATTCAGTTGGGGACCACAAGATGATAACGATTCGATCAAGGCGATCCACTGCGCGGTGGACTTGGGTGTGAACTGGATCGATACAGCGCCGGTTTATGGACTGGGTCATGCAGAGGAAGTTGTCGGACGCGCACTCAAGAGCTTGCACACCCGACCGCTGATTGCCACCAAATGCGGGCTTTGTTGGAATCAGCAAAGAGAGATTTTTGGTCGACTCAAGAAGGATAGTATTCGTACAGAAGTCGAAGCGAGTCTCCAACGGCTCGGCGTGGATGTGATTGATCTATTCCAGATCCATTGGCCAGATCCCGAGGAAGACCTTGAAGAAGCATGGAGCGCAATCGCTACCCTGATAAATGAGGGAAAAGTGCGATACGCAGGCGTGTGCAATTTCAGCGTGGCGCAGCTCAAACGGATCCAGCCGATTCATCCCGTGGCATCATTGCAGCCCCCATACAGTATGATGCTGCGCGGCGCTGAACAAGAATTGTTGCCATATTGTGCGGTCAACAAAATCGGCATTGTTGTATACAGTCCATTACAGAAGGGATTACTCACCGGTAAAATCACACGCGAATGGGTACAGCAGTTGCCCTTGGACGATCATCGTCGCAACGATCCACGGTTCCAGGACCCTCAGCTTAGTGCCAACCTTGAACTGCTAGACAGTTTGCGCCAAGTGGCCAAAAAAAGCGGCTGCAGCCTGGCAGAATTGGCAATCAAGTGGGTGTTGCGGCGACCAGAAATTACATCGGCGATTGTCGGCGCACGGAAGCCGTCACAAATCGAGGAAACAGTGAAGGGGGCGGACGGGATCATTTCTAACGAGAATCTCATCGCCATTGAAGCATTGCTGAAGAAACCGGCAACGGTATGATGACGACGCAATAACCTTCTGGGGTACGGGCGCTGGGATATATGGATATGAATCCCAGGCAGGATGCAAGATTTTGAACCCGTCGGTTTTGGTGGAATACGTAGAACAATAAGATATCTTGGCCCGAGAGTTCGTTGTTTCCAGGCAGGTAACGGAGATTCGCTTGAAAGAATTGTAGGAAAAGATGGGGTCAAGTCCTTACTCTTAGCGTTCCTTCGGAATTCGGCTGATGGTCGAGTTGTGCAGGTCGATGTACCCCGGGTTACCCCGTGTTGGCGGTAGCGGAACCGCTCCACGGTCTCGCGGATTTTCCCGTTCCTCTCGGCCTTCCCAACGCCTGCATCCATCGGTAATAGCTGCTCCAGCTCCAGTCCTCGGCCTCTAACCGGTCTGCAGTGGATCAGCTAAGGATTTGTGACCAAATGAGAAGAGAGCTACGAGAGATGGCTCGACTGAAGGTTGACAGTAAATAATCGATTGATACGTATATTCGGCAGAAAATGAACTATTATGGTTCTTGTTTCGAGCGATCATGATTCTCCTATTGAAACTTTCAATCGGACGGAGGCATCAGGCATGGAGAACAAGCTTGCTAATCCAGCACCCTTAGGACTGTTGGGTTTCGGTTTGACGACGGTCCTTCTAAACATTCACAATGCCGGATTCTTTCCAGTCAGTGCCGTGATTTTGGCCATGGGGATTTTCTACGGTGGAATCGCCCAGATCATCGCCGGTATCATGGAATTTCGAAGAGGCAACACATTTGGCATGACTGCATTCACATCCTACGGCTTGTTCTGGCTTACGCTGGTCGCGATCTGGATGATCCCCGGAATGGGCATCCCCAATGGTGACAAGACGCCGGAGGCAATCATGGGATGGTACCTATTCCTCTGGGGATTGTTCACCCTCTTTATGTGGTTTGGCACATTCCGCCGGAACCGCGCCATCCAGATTGTATTCCTCAGCCTGACGATCCTCTTCTTCCTCTTGGCAATCCGGGATTGGAGTGGGATTGCTCTGATCGGCAGGATTGCCGGCTATGAAGGGATTCTCTGCGGTCTATCTGCGATCTATCTGGCCATGGCGGAGGTATTGAATGAAGTGAAAGGCCGGACGGTACTGCCGATCGGGGAAACGAGGCGCTGAAACGCGCTGAAACGATTCGGACCGTTTGAAGTGAAGGTAATGGGCCGCAATTATTTGGCTTGCTTGATTTTCTCCCGGCAGGTGTTCATCCGCCCCCAATCGGGCGGGAGGAACAGGTTCTTGTGGATGTGTAGAAGGGCTGGATAATGGCGGAAAGAATCGGTGAATAAATCCTCGCGCACGACAGCCCGCAGTACTTCCCCCACAATCAAGCGGTGATCACCATACGGTCGGTCGTCAAACAATTTGCATTCCAAGAAGCCGGCGCTTTCCTTAATTAAAGGCGCATTCACGACCTCAGCCGAAATGCGGGTGTAACCCGTACGCTGGAATTTGTCCGTATCTTTGCCGCTTGTGGTGCCGCATTCCCATACCTTTTCGGCATCTGCGAAGAAGGGCAAGTTTATAGCGAACTGGCCCGCTCCCTTGAGCAGCCTATAGGAAAAACGGGTAGGTTTTAAAGCCATCGCCAGCAGTGGGGGCTGGCCAGACAGGGGCATTAGCCAAGCTACAGGAGTAATCGTTTCCCTTTTCTCGAAGCAGGCGGTCAGCAGCGTTGTGAGAGCAGGATGAAGTAGGAACATCCAATTGCCGCCCACATCTTTGAAAGGATTTTTGTCCATGGTTCTCCTCACCAGGACTGCGCAATGCGGGCACGGCGCAATCCATACACCATCGGCAGAGCAATGGCCAGCCCCGTCGCACACTGAACTAAATCGGTCACAAATTCCACGTAAGCTGCCGGCCAACCATAGATCAAACCTGCGGATAGCACGTAGCCTCCTACCATGATCGGAAACGCGGCTAGGATGGATACGACATCACCCAGCAGTCGGTGTTTCCAAGGGAGGCGGGCTAAAGATCCTACGATGAAGCCCTCTAGTCCCTTCACGAGGAAGCTGATCGGCGCCCAGGGCAGGGCGAATCCCAATAGGATGTCAGCCAGAGCCGCACCCAATCCACCAGCCAATCCCCCAACCAACCGACCGAACAGCAAGGCGCTGGCGTAGACCACGGCTTCACTCAGGTTAAAATAGCTGGAAGCTCCAGTGGGCACATGCACAAGCGTAGCGAGGAAGGTGATGGCGGCCAACACTGCGATCAGGGCTATTTTTTTGGCATTCAATTTCATCGATGCAATCCTTGTCCCATTCTCGCTGAAGCGGAATTGAACCGCAAGGGATTCCAAGCAGTTCCACAAATGGACGGACTTGACTATAATATGGGGTCAATTGGTCCAATCTCATTGAAAGGGTTAGGGAGAATCCATGGATTTAAAAGCATTGTTCGAACCCCAGTCCATCGCTGTGATCGGCGCATCGCGCAAAGAAGGTTCCATCGGTTACATGGTGGTCAAAGGGTTGATTGACTCCAAGTTCGCCGGCAAGATCTATCCGGTGAATCCCAACGCTGACGAGATCCTCGACCTCAAGTGCTACAAAGCGGCCACGGAGATCGGGGCTCCGATTGATCTGGCGATCCTGACGGTACCCGCTCAATTTGCGATCGCTGCCACCGAGGACGCCGGCCTGGCCGGAACCAAGGTGGTGGCGGTGATCACCTCCGGTTTCAGTGAGGTGGGTCGGCGGGATCTGGAAGAGCAACTGGTGGAAACCGCTCGCCGTCACCAGATGGGTTTAATCGGTCCCAACATCGTCGGTATCTTAAACAACCCGGCCAAAGCGAATGCCTCCTTCGCTCCCTACCTGCCCTATCCCGGTTCTATTGCCCTGGTTTCCCAGAGCGGCGCTTTGTTGATCGCGTTGGACGGAATGACCTGGATCAATAAGATCGGCATCTCGCACATGATCTCGATCGGCAACATGGCGGATTTGGATATGGCGGATTTCATCGATGCTCTAAACCAAGATCCCTATACCACGGCCATCTCTCTTTACGTGGAAGGCCTAAAGGACGGGCGCAAATTCCTGGAATCCGTGAAGAATTCGAAAAAGCCGATCATCGCTATCAAGGCCGGGGTTTCTCAGCGCGGCGAACTCGCCACTGCTTCTCATACCGGATCCCTGGCCGGTTCCAGCCAAGTTTACGGCGCTGCTTTCAAGCAGTTTGGCATAAACAGTGCCCGGGATCTGGATGACTTGTTCGTTCGATCGATCGCATTGTCGATGATGAAGCCGTTGATGGGGGATCGGGTGGTCGTGATCACCAACGGAGGCGGCGCCGGGGTGCTGGCAACCGATGCAGCCGAACGCTACGGTGTTCCGCTGACCGATCCACCGCAGGAACTGAAAGACGCCTTCCAGAAGTGGATGCCGGGCTTCGGCAGCCCACGCAATCCGGTGGATATGACCGGGATGGCCGCGCGACCTCATTACAGCGGTGCCTGCCTGGATGCATTGAAGCACCCCTGGACGGATGGCGCCGCCATTCTCTATTGTGAGACTGCCGTGACAGATCCGCAGGACATTGCGGAAGGAATCTACCAGGCCTATCAAGATGCTGGAGCGACCAAACCAGTCGTCGTATCTCTGATTGGAGGAGAGCGTTGTCTGAAGGCTGGAGAATGGTTGAAGCTGAAGGGAGTGCCTTGCTACTTCGACCCGGCTGAAGCCATGAGTGCGCTGGGCGCTTTACGCGAGTATGGACGGTATCTGGCGCGCAAGGAAGCGACGGCCTTCTCATCCTATGCCGATGTAGACAAGGCCAAAGTCCGCTCTGTGCTGGATACGGTCAAATCGGAGGGGCGCACTGCCCTGATGGAGATCGAAGCGGCCGCCGTGTTCCGTGCCTACGGCCTACCCTTGGCGGAAAGCATCCTTGCCGGTGACCAGGAGGAAGCCGTGCAAGCCGCTGAAAAGCTAGGCTACCCCGTGGTTCTAAAGATTGCTTCACCGGACATTCTGCATAAAACTGACGCCAAAGGCGTGAAGGTCGGCATCGGCAACCCAGCGGAAGTACGGACAGCCTTCACGGAGATTCTAGCCAATGCGAAAGCCTACAAAGCCGAGGCTAAGATCGCCAAGGATGTTACGTTCCGGATTGCCCCAATCTCTGTGACCGAAGCCAAGTCAATGGTAATGGAAATCAACGCCTACCCTATTATCAAAGGTGCCCGCGGAGAAAAGCCTCGCGACCAGGAAGCACTGGCCGATGCGCTGTCGCGTCTTTCCCAATTGACCATCGATTTTCCCGAAATCAAAGAATTGGACGCCAATCCCGTTTTACTCTATGAAAAGGGCATGATCGTGGTGGACGCCCGAATTATTTTATAGGACCTGGACCTAGAATCAACGCCGGAGTTCCCTATAGGGAACTCCGGCGTTTCCCTTTCTATCGCAAATTTTTCTGTTATAGTTAGAAAAATGATTGAGAAGGAATCCGCTTCCATTTGGAATCAGGAGCCTGCTTTGTTGGATCTTCTGCGTCAGGCTCCCATCCCATTCTGCCTTTGTCAGATCAGCGGAGACCTGCTTTTCGCCAACCAAGCTTTTAGTGACCTGGTTTCCGCTTCCCCCTCCAGCTTGATCCAACTGCCTGTCTGGCAATGGCTGGGTTTGGCAAACTCTGACTACTGGACCCAATTGCTTTCGGCATTGGACGAACAAGCCTTGGTACAAACCGAAGCCTCGCTGATGCCTGTCCAGGGTGGAGTCCGGGATGTACGATGGACAATTTCATGGGCGGACTCGGAGCAAAAACAGCGAGCCGGATGGATCCAAATCTGGGGAACGGATTGGACGCGAGAACGAGAAATCTCCATCCAACTGGAGCGCGAGCTTGCTTCTCGCGCTAAAGAAATCCAACTGCTGGGTGAGACCGCATCCCAAATCGCCCTGGGTTTGGACCTGCCCAGCACGATGCGCGACATCGTTTCCTCGATCAAACGATTGATCACTTGCCATGGCGTGACGATCTTCCTGTTGGACGAAGGAAAAAAGACGATGCGGGTGCAGGCCGTGCAATACGATCCCGGGGTCTATCCGGACGAGGATTTGGAGCGAATTGTCGAAACGATGGTCGTCACAGTAGGCGAGGGTTTATCCGGATGGGTGGCAGCCACAGGTCAACCTGTGATTGCCCCAGATGCCGAAAACGATCCCCGGGTAGTACACATTCCCGGTACCTTGCATGTGGAGGAGTCTTTGTTGGTCGTTCCGCTGAAGCTGAAAGAAGAAACCAAAGGTGTGATTACTCTGTCCCGTCTGGGCCTTCACCAGTTCAACGCGAGGGACCTGGCCTTGGTGGAAGCCCTCGCCTCCCAAGCGACGGTGGCCATCGAGAATGCGCAAGTCTTCCTCGAAGAACAGCGAAAAACGGAGCGAATTGCTTTTGGGCGAGAACTGTACCAAGCTCTCTCTCTATCGTTGGATGCAGAGGAAGTCTTACGAACCTTCCTGCGCGTTGCAGTTCCCCGGCTCTGTTTCGATTGGGCTGGATTTCTCTTCTACGATCGACAGAGCAACAACCTGCGATCGCTGGCCACGCCGGAAGATCCTGCCGTAGCCTTTCCCTTCAATAGATCTTTGGCAGAGGAATTAGCTACGAGCGGGACCATTTCTTTCTGCGATCGGATTGCTTCCTCTACCACCTATGGCGAAGAACAATGGTTGCGCGATAAATACATGGATGCCTATTGTGCCATCCCGCTGATCAGTAAAGGGGATTTTCGAGGATTGTGCTTGATGGCCTATCGAAACCCGCCGGTTTCATGGGCGCGAGAAGAGATTGAAGACCTAGCCTATCCATTATCCGCGGCGATGGAAAATGCCCGGTTGTATACCAATGCCAAGATCCAATTAGAAATGTTGGCGTTGGTCAGCCGTACGGGTGTGGCCATTGCCGGTGGCGAGGCCGATCTTCGTCAAACTCTCAAACGTGTATTGGAAGAAACTCGTTCCTCCATCGGCTCACACAGTGTGCGCTTGTACCAATTGGAACCGGACCAGGCGACGTTGCGTCCGGAAATTATCCTTTATCAGCCGGGACATTATTCCATCAGCGACGAGGAACTGCTTTCCAAACTCACCCTGCACCTCGGGGAAGGCATCACCGGTTGGGTTGCCGCTACCGGACAGGGCGTGATCACCGGAGACGCAGAACACGATCCTCGGGCGAAACATTTAGAAGGAACCCCTTTTATCGATGAATCGATGATTTGCCTTCCCTTATTGCTTGGAGAGCGGATTCTGGGCGCCCTGACCCTTTCCAAATTGGGTTTGAATCAGTTTGGAGAGCAGGAATACCTCCTGGCTTCTTCGTTGGCTTCACAAATCGCCGTAGCGACGGAAAATGCGCGTCTCTACCAGGATCAGTTGATGGCAAGGGAGCGATTGGAGCAGGACATTGAGCAAATCCGACAATTGGAATCCATGCGGGAGGATTTTCTCTACTCCGTTTCCCACGAATTGAAAACCCCTTTGGTCACCATCTCAGCCGTTTTGGAAATGGCTGCGCGGAATCCGGAGCAGGAACGAGCAGGGGTGTTTTTACGTTATTACCCTGTGCTTCAGCGTTCATCCGAACGACTGGATCGGCTGGTAGCCAATTTGCTGGAAACTTCGAAAATCTCCTCCGGCGCGTCGGATGTCAAAGCGCAACGGGAAGACTTGAAGGTCCTGCTGGTGGAAGTGCGGGAACATTTGCTGCCGGAGGCTGCGCTCAAAGGAATTGACATGGTTCTGGATATCGGCGAAGGCCCGACAGACTTATATTTTGACCGGGAAAAGACACGTATTGTATTGATCAACTTACTTTCCAATGCGATCCGGTTTTCCCCCGTTGGCGGCCAGATCCTGGTTGGTTGCATGGAAGAAGCCGATGATGTGCAAATCTCGGTGCTGGACAATGGGCCAGGCATAGCAAGAGCCGATTTGCCACACATCTTTGACCGTTTCTTCCGAAGCTCTTCCCGCCTCATTCGCAATACGTCCGGAACCGGTATGGGACTGTATCTTTCCAAGGCTCTGGTGGAAATGCAAGGAGGACATATCGCCATCCTTTCCGAGCCAGGGAAGGGGACTAACGTGACCTTTAGCTTGCCGAGGAATCGAGCATGAAAACCCACGCTTCCCCGCTTTCCTTTCCTCAACCGCTTTGGGAGAACTTGCGGGAACATCATTTCATCTATCAGGAGGTGATTGCCCAATCGCACCATCTGCTGGGGACGGATCTCTGCTTATTGCTGATGCGTTCCGGTAGTGGGATGCTGCTCCCCTTGCCGGCCCCCCACTTGCCAGTCTCCCTGATTCCCCGACAGATAGCCGAGCAAACTCTCTTTTCCCTCGTTGGGCGACACGGGGACTGGATTCCAAGCGCAGATTGGCAAAGAGTTACCGGCATGGAAGTTCCCGGCCCCGTACTGGTCCTGCCTTTGCTGTTTCGCCAATGGCAACCTGGTTACATCCTGTTTTTCCTCCCAGCCCAAGCGGAACGACCCTCGAAACAGAGACTGGAACCACTGATGAGTCTCAGCGTCTCCCTGCTGGCCTTGCATATTCTGCGGCAAGAGCTCGTCCGGCGGACGGAGGATCTCTCTTTGCTCTTGCGTGCTGCTACTGCCATCGGATCACAATTGGAGTTGGACCAGACGTTTCAGCAGATTTTGGATTCCCTCACCGAAGTGGCAGGGATATCAAATGCCGCCATCCTGCTAATGGGAGAATCTGGAGATCATTTAGTATTACGGGCGCATCGCGGATACAGTGCCAAGGTCTACGGACTGCGGATACCGCTTGACCGCGGCGTAACGGGACGCACAGCCCGCACCGGGATCGTGCAACTTGTACAGGATGTCAATACGGACCCGGACTACATCCGTGGCGTACCCGATGCTAAAAGCGAGATGGCTTTACCACTGAAAGCCGAAGGCCGGGTGATCGGTGTCCTGGATCTGGAAACTACCATCTCTGGATTCTTTGATGAGAACCGGCAAACTCTGATCCAAAGTCTAGCAGACCAGATCTCCTTGGCCCTATACAACTCCATGCTCTACGAACGAACCCAGGAATTAGCCATCACTGATTCTCTCACGGGTTTGTTCAACCGGCGTACGATGTACCAACAGATGGAAAGGGAAATCCAACGATCTCGTCGGTTCCTTCACCCGCTCTCCTTGATGATGATCGATATTGACGGCTTCAAGCGATACAACGACGAACACGGGCACTTAGCCGGTGATGAGGGTTTGGTGCGCCTATCAGCTTTGATCAAATCGAACGTGCGAGATGTGGATTTGTCTTACCGCTTTGGTGGGGAAGAATTCATTGTCCTTATTCCGGAAACTACTTTAGAAGGGGCTGTCCGTTTCGCGGAGCGACTGCGTCAACTGATCCAAGAAGCGCTCTCCTTTACCGTCTCAATTGGTGTGGCTCAATATACTCCGAACGAAACCGCTGAAGCCTGGTTAGCTCGGGTGGATTGGGCGCTTTATCAAGCCAAAAAAGAAGGAAAGGATCGAGTCCGATGCTGGACCTCTGATCTACCAACTGGGATGGGGACTCATAGCGAACCGACCGGGTAAAATCCTCCTAAGCTAGCCTACGCAGACCCGGACGGCGCCAACCAATGGCAGCTACAATCAGTCCGTTGAGAAAAGCCCCAATCATCACTGCCAGAGGCGCACCGAGCAATTGGGCCATGCTGCCGGCGAGAAAATTTCCAAAGGGCGTCATGCCCATGAATGTAATCGTATAGAAACTCATCACCCGACCGCGCAAATGGTCCGGTGCAGCGGTTTGCAATAGAGTGTTCACCGTGACGTTTTGTGTGACCATGGCCCACCCCGCAATCGGCAAGAGCAATAGACTGAGCCAGTACCAGCGCGATAGCGAGAGGCCAATCAAAGCCAGCGAGAAAAGCAGGTTCCCCAAGAATACGAAAAAGCCTTTCTTGCGACTGGAACCCTGCATGGCAATACTGAAAGCACCAACCAACGCGCCAATCCCCACGGCGGACATCAAACCGCCATATCCCGCTGCACCCGTTTGCAGGATGTCGCGGGCGAATAGGGGAAGCAAGGGCAGGTATGAGACGGCAAAGATGGAGGTGGTCATTACAATCAGCAACAAGGAACGGATATCAGGTTCTCGCCAGACATAGTGAATGCCCTGGCGAACGCTGTCTAAGAGATTCGCCTGGGATGGTGCCGGCAATCGAGACGGGATTCGCATCAACAGCAGGGCAAGGATCGTTGCGCAATAACTGAACCCGTTGATCAGAAAACATCCGGCGACACCGGTCCATGCGATCAGGATCCCGGCGATGGCCGGACCCAGGATGCGGGCAAGATTAAAGCTGATTGAATTCAGCCCGATCGCGTTCAATAGCTGGTTTTTTCCCACCAGTTCGATGATGAAAGACTGGCGCGTGGGCGTATCGAAGGCGTTCATCGTGCCTAGGAGAAAAGCCAACACGATCACATGCCAAACTTGCACGACACCCGTCCAAGCCAGGATCCCTAGTGTGACAGCCTGCAAAGCCAATACGGTTTGTGTGACGAACAGCAACTTGCGCTTGGGAATGCGGTCGGCTACTGCGCCGCCAAACAAGGACAGAAGCAACACGGGCAGCGTTCCCAAGGCGGAAACCAGGCCCAGATAGAAGGCAGAATCCGTCAATTGCAGGATTAACCAACCCTGCGCAGTGGCCTGCATCCAGGTTCCGATCAGAGAGATTGATTGCCCGATCCAATACAGGCGGTAGTTACGCCCGCCAAGCGAACGGAATGCTCGTTGGAGGGATCCTGACCCTGACTCCGTTCCGTCGGAGCTGTGGGGAGAAGTTTCGGTGGATTGGGGAAGCGACAAGGGGAGGATCAGAGTTAGGATTCGATTGGGTAAAACGCCACCGCAATTGCGCCTGGGCCGGAATGAGAACCAAGCGCCGGTCCCACTTCGGAGATGGGAATGTCCTCCACGAAAGCAAATTCACGCATTAATCGGGTTCGGAGCGCTAGAGCTTCCTCTTCCACATCGGCGTGGATCACAGATAGCCGGCATCGTTGTTCTCCCACGACAGAACGGATTTTATGGATCATTTTTTCCATCGCTGTTCGATAGCTGGATGCCTTACTGGCCAATTCAATCACACCTTGACGGATGCGTATGATCGGTTTGATGTTGAGGAAATTCACTACTCGAGCCACTGCACTGGAGATCCGACCGTTTCTCTCCGCATATTTCAAGTCAGGCAGCATCGCCAGGATCTGGATTCGGCTGACCACGCGTTGAACGCGACCCAGGATTTCCTCCTTCAGGTTCCGTTCTCGCACAGCATTCGCCGCCTCTATGGCCACGAAACCCAGCCCCATCGACACGCTCTTGGAGTCAATGATCTCGATCTCACCCTCTGGAACCATGGATTTAGCGATCGTGGCCGATTGGTAGGCCGCGCTTTGCCGGGCGGCGACCGTGCAAGCCAAAATCGATTTCCCATGTACGAGCAAACGGCGAAATATCTCCAAATAGGTGCCGGGAGGTGGGGCGGAGGTGCTGGGAACCGTGCTATCGCTGCGAAGAAATTGGAAGAATTTCTTGGGGGAGAGGTCGATTTTATCGAGAAAAGACTTACCACCAAACACCACCGGAAAGGGAACCAATGTCAATCCGAACTGTTCCACCAGTTCCTCTGGCAAATCCGCTACACTGTCCACCACTACTGCGAATTCATTCACAATCCTATTGTAGGTTGCAATAAGCGGAAACTCAAACGATTGGTATGATGGACCCGTGCGGAGATTGATCTTGATTCTACTCCTGCTCCTGTTGGCAGTTTTACCCTCCTGCCAATGGCTGTCACCCTGGCTGCGCTCACTCTGGCCCAGTCCCACGGCTTCCATCTCGCCCAGCAACCCTCCTACCATTTCCACTCCTTTGGCCACGGGAAATGTTCCACCTCCAGGCCCGGTGGAACCTGCGGAGATTGACATTGGCCCAGCGGGGACGATGCGCATGGCTCTGACTTTTGATGCCGGAGCGGATCCTGGATATACCAAAGAGATTCTGGATATTTGTGCGAAGCACAAAGCCCCAGCGACCTTCTTTTTGACGGGAGACTGGCTGGAACAGAATGTGGAAGACGCCCGCGAGATGGTGCTTAAGGGGCATGCCTTGGGAAATCATTGCCAGACCCATCTCCACCTGACCCCGCTCGAAGACGAAGAGGTTCGAAGCGAACTCCAGCAGATGGAAGAGTCCTGCTTACGTTTGGTCGGTCACAGCACCAAACCCTATTTCCGGGCGCCTTTTGGTGAGAGGGATGAACGGATTTTGCGGTTGGCGGCCCAAGAAGGTTACTGGCATATCTATTGGACATTGGATTCCTTGGACTGGGAAATGGGGCATTCCACCGATTGGGTGAAAGAGCGCGTGCTTAATCGCCTCCAGGACGGGGCCATACTCCTCTTTCATGTCTCCAGCCCTTATACATTTCAGATTTTAGACGATTTGTTGGATCAGATGGAATTAAAAGGCTATCGCATTGTACCACTGGCCGATTTTCTACCGCTTCCGACCACTTCTTGATTTCCCCCATTGCTTGTCTGAGAATAAGTCACAAAAGCGATAAGGAGAATACGATGAGCACCATTGATGAGATCTTAGCTCGCGAAATCCTGGATTCCCGCGGCCAACCCACTGTTGAGGTGGAAGTAAGGCTGATGGACGGCACCATCGGTCGAGCCGCGGTACCTTCCGGCGCCTCTACCGGCAGCCACGAAACCTTGGAGTTGCGCGACGGTGACAAATCGCGTTTTGGCGGTAAAGGAGTTACCCAAGCCGTTGCCAATGTGATAGATAAGATTTACCCCGCCTTGGAAGGGTGGGATGTCTTCGGTCAGACGGAAATCGACCGGGCGATGATCGCATTGGACGGTACCGGCAATAAGGAACATCTGGGAGCCAATGCCATGCTCGGCGTATCCCTAGCCTGTGCCGATGCTGCGGCCAATTTTCTCGGCGTACCGCTGCATTTCTACCTGGGCGGTTTGAATGGACGCATGTTGCCGGTGCCGTTGATGAATATCCTCAACGGTGGAAAACACGCCGACAACAATGTTGACATCCAGGAGTTCATGATTGTGCCCGTTGGTGGCGGTTCCTTCCGGGAAGCCTTGCGAATTGGGGCGGAGGTCTACCATGCATTGAAAGTCGTGCTAAAGGAGAAGGGGCTCTCCGCGGCGATTGGAGACGAGGGCGGATTTGCGCCGGATTTGGCCACCAATGAAGATGCACTGAAATTGATGGTGACCGCGATTGAACGAACGGCTTGGAAATTGGGCGAAGACGTCCTGCTGGCTCTCGACCCTGCCGCCTCGGAATTCTTTGCGGATGGGCAGTACATCATCAAGGCGGAAAACCGCAAGCTTTCCCCCAAGGAGATGGTGACGTATTATAGCGACCTGGTTTCCCGCTATCCGATTATTTCGATCGAAGACGGTCTGGCCGAGGACGATTGGGAAGGTTGGCGAGAGATCACCCGCGTTCTGGGGCATAAAATCCAACTCATTGGTGACGACCTATTCGTCACCAATCCCCAACGACTGCAAAAGGGGATCGAAGAAAAGACGGCCAACGCCATCCTGATCAAGCTGAACCAGATCGGTACACTGACGGAAACGATGGATGTCATAAGCATGGCTGATCGTGCCGGTTACACGGCAGTGGTCTCCCACCGTTCCGGGGAAACAGAAGATACCTTTATTTCCGACCTTGTGGTAGCCCTCAACGCCGGTCAGATCAAAACGGGTGCGCCCGCTCGCTCGGAACGAACTTGCAAATACAACCAATTGCTGCGCATTGAGGAAAATCTGGGAGAAGCCGCCAGTTTTCTGGGTAAAGCCACCTTCGCCAAATTCCTGAAGTAGGTGACCTCCAAAATCCAGTTAGAAGAGCTTTTCTGGTTGAATTGAGGTCTCGATTACATCAATCGCTGGAAGAAGGCCAACGCCGTTCGCCAATCGCGCAGGATCAATTCCCCTTCCGGCGGCGGTGCATGTCTGCTGGCAAGCACTTGTACGGCCAGAATGCCAACCTGTTTGGCTCCCTCCACATCCGCCCGGATGTTGTCGCCGAAGTGGAGACATTCCCCCGGTTCTACCTGCAACTGACGCAGTGCTTCCAGAAAAATCTCAGCGCGGGGTTTGCGCCAAGACACTTCGGAGGAGAGAACGATCACATCGAAATAGGAGAGTAGACCCTGTTTCTTGATGGTGGGATTTCGAAAGCGAGCGGGCATTTGTGTGTTTGAGATGAGGCCTAGTTTAATTCCGCGTGTTTTCAGAAAGGAAAGGAATTCCACCGCCCCGGGCAGCACCACCGTGGTTTCATGCAACAGTCCGGAAACATAGGCTACTGCTTGCTCAACCCTTTCGGGTGCATCAGGAACTTCCAGCTCGGCAAAAAGATGTGCGAAGAATTGATCGAGCGGTGCCTCTTGCAATTGCTCAGTCATCTGCTGACGGGATGCCGTCAAATGCTTGTGAAATACGGTCATGAAACGATCCTCGGCGGGCAAACTCCAGGCCGCACCCCAGCGGTGAATGAGGGAAGCTTTGTTTTTCTCCATACTGGCATCGCCTTGATACCGTTCTTCGTTCTATGTCTCCAAATAATCAAAGGTCGCAGACCGCTTGCGGCGGTTGTTCGCCGGTGTTGTGAAACAAGAGGCTTTGTTCTGTT